>JBAZLT010000006.1:0-17679 GCA_041650115.1 Dehalococcoidia bacterium
CCGGTTCTTCACTGACGGCAACTAAGATTTACACTGTGCTGTCTTCCGACCTGCCCGGCCCGCTAACCAGTAAAGCAACTGCCACCGCGACTTCTGCTACCGGGGCAGCAGTGACGGCAACCAGCGCGGACGTGATAGTGACGCTGAACCAGACATCTTCGATCCAGGTCAACATGTCCGCCGGCGCTTCGTCAGCTTCCGTGGGAGACAACATCACTTACACCTATACAATCACCAACAATGGCGAGGCGGCCCTGAGCAGCCTTGCCCTGACCGACTCGAGGCTGGGAGCTGTTACTCTCAGCGACACTACCCTAGCCTCCGGTTCTTCACTGACGGCAACTAAGATTTACACTGTGCTGTCTTCCGACCTGCCCGGCCCGCTAACCAGTAAAGCAACTGCCACCGCGACTTCTGCTACCGGGGCAGCAGTGACGGCAACCAGCGCAGAGGTCTCGGTCTCACTCGCCACCTGGATTGACGAGATCCTGACTAAAGCCGGCATACTCCGGAGCAGGGGGGTGCCCGGCAAGGGTATCGATCATGCCCCCGGTCTGCAGAAACCTTTTAATACCAATTCCCACATGGGTGGCAGCGATAACAGCACCGATAATAACGCTGCCGGTAACGGGAAAGGGAATGGTAACGGAAAAGGGAAAAATAAGTAACCGGCATCGATGAAAAAGAGAAGGGGCAGCTGCAAAGCTGCCCCTTCTGCATTATGCCTCCACAGAAATTTCGAGGTGTCTTTTTAGATCCTGATGCGCAGGTCGCCCAGCGGATAGGTCATGCAGGGATGGATATAACCGCTCTTGACGTCGCTCAGCCTGCGGTGCACGCGCTCCGGCATAAATACCTTTCCTGAGATCAGCCTGGTGCGGCAGGCGGTGCATTCCCCCGACCTGCACACGGCAGGTATCACGATGCCCGACCTCTCCAGCGCGGCCATCAGTGGCTCGCCTGACCTGGCCTTGATTTTACGGCCGGTGCCCTCCTCGATAACCGTGTATTCGGCATCCAGATCGGCTCCTTTCGGCCAGCCTTTCTCATCCGCGACACGGGCCGGCGGGCCGTAGACCTCCCTGTGAATGCGGCGCAGCGGGACCCCCAGCTCGATCAGCGCGGATTCGCACAGCGCGTACATGGGCGCCGGACCGCAGATATAGAACGTCTTTTCCTTAAGGGAGCCGACCAGTCTGGCTATTGCCTTTGCATCGAGGAAGCCCCTGGCCCCTTTCCAGCTTGCCGGCGGTTCGCTTATAACGTAATCAACTTTAATATTGGCATTGCGGGTTGCAATACGGTCTAGCTCTTTCTTGAAGATGATGTCGTCCGGCTTGCGGCTGCCATAGAGCAAATGTATTTTTAAAGGAAGTTTTTTAACCGCAGCATGCCGGATCATAGACATTAAGGGTGTTATGCCGCTGCCGCCCGCCAGGAAGACCAGGCTGTTGGAGTCCATCAGCGGCTCATAATAGAAGTTGCCGGCCGGGCCGGTGGACTCGAACTCATCTCCAACGCTGACTTTCTTCAGCAGGTAGTCCGAGACGAATCCTTTGTCCACCCTGCGCACGGTGAGGTCGAAATGTGATTTGCCCGGCACGGAAGAGATGCTGTAAGGCCTGGACGTCAGTACTTTTCCGACTTTAACGAATAGATTGATATATTGCCCGGCTTTGAAGAGGGGCAATTTTCCGTCGCTGGAGACCATGCGCAACGTCCTGGCGTTGGCGGTCTCCTCGATGATCTCCTTAACTTTCAAGGTGAGACGCCCGGGATGGACCGCGTCGACTTTCCTGCCCTGTCCGGCCAGCGGGTTCTTCAGCTCATGGGCGTCGGCGGCCTGCTTCTCCACTATCGACCTTACTTTTTCGATGTCCGCAGCTTCCCATCCTCCGCGGTCCATGTCCTTAATGACCTGGCGCGCGGCTATGGCGCCCGAAGCTATGCAGGGCTCGAATCCTCCTCCGATATTGACCCATGCGCCGGCGAAATACAGCCCCTCCACCGGGCCACGCTGCGGCAGGTGGTCGCTGCCCGTGCCCTGATAGTTCTGGTCGAATCCGACGATGCTGCCGCCCGGATTTCCTGTATAGCGTATGTTGGTCAGAGGGGTGGCTATCTCGACGGCCTCGATGTGCCGGCTTAATCCCGGCGCCGCCTTCTCGGCCAGCCTTATCATCCTGCCGGCCAGCCTGTTCTTGGCTTCCTGATATTCCTGAGGACTGAGCTTCAGCCACGGCTCCGCATAGGCGATGGACGTGATGACTAACGAGGAAGCTCCGGGGGGAGCAACCGTTTTATCGCCGATGCTGTAGGCCGTCACGGCTATGCCGTCCGGCTGGAAATCTACCGAGCTCTTCATACCGGCATACTGCTTTTCCAGGTCATAAGATACATTGACAAAATTCTCATGCACATCCAGCCCCAGCTTACGGGAATCGCAGTCCACTCCCAGGTAAACGTTGAAGGTCGACGCCCCGCCGGACCAGGCGCCCAGCCGGTTGAGATACCACCCCGGCACTCTGTCGCGCCCCAGCAGCTGCAGCGCCGCTGTAATTGGATTGGCATTGCAGACAACATACCGGGTCGATAGTTCGGTGCCGTCGTCGGTGAGGACGCCGCTCACACGGCCACGGGAAGTCAATATGCGTTTGACGCCATTGTTCAGCCATACCTTTCCGCCGTTTTCTTCAGTAGCGTCTATAAATGCCTGCGACAGCGCCTGGGACGTGCCCCTGATATGGGACATGCCGAACCTTATATAAGAGGCCATGCCAAGCGTGTAGACGAGGAACGAGAGCTTGGAGGGAGGCAGTGCGTAATAGCCCCAGGTCTGACCCAGCACCGCCCTCAGCTTCTCATCCTTTATCAGCGGGTCGATCACCTGGGCCAGTGATTTACCGTAATACGTCATCAGTGTGGAGAACGGCCCGGGATCCTGCATGACCGCCTTCATACCGATGCGGTTGGCCCTGAGCGCCTGATCGGCGAAGTCAAACACAATGGATATATATTTCTTAATTCCCTCTTTCTCTCGGGGAAACTGCCGGCACAGCACGTCCTCGTGTTTCTCACGTCCGACGGGAAGGGTCAGCTCGAAGTCGGGGTAATATCCTTTGAACACGTCAGGGATGTGCAGAAAGTCCACCTTGGGGGCCACGTCGCTGGCGCTCAGCAACTTCCAGATAGGTCCCTGGTTATCCCTGTCCCCCAGCCCGGAAAGACCGTGCAGGGCGACCTCGAACTCGTAACGTCCGCGTACAAAGGAGGTGGCGTAGCCTCCCGGCACGTTGTGCCGCTCAAGCAGCAATACTTTTTTTCCGGCTTTGGCCAGCGATGCCGCTGCAGAGATACCACCCAGCCCCGCGCCAATGACGATAACTTCGAAGTCCTTCAATTCGTTCCTCCGTATAAGTAATGAGTATTTGTGCCGGCGGCATATCCGCCATCGATCGATGTAATTCGCAGCTGTTCATACGCCCGGGAATATGGCTGCAGATAACCGAGGCATGGATGTATGTGCCGCACAGGGTGTTTTGCAGGTCTTCCCCGGAGCCCTTACTTCGCTTTGGGATTCAATATAGTGCGCAGCTCGCGTTTCAGTACCTTGCCAACGGCGCTGGTCGGAAGTTGGTCCACGAACTCCAGCTTCTTGGGTACCTTATAGGGCGCCACCTTTTCCCGCAGGTATACGATGATCCTGGTCTTCTCCTCATCGCTCTTTTCGATACCGGGTTTCAGGACTATGGCGGTGGCGACCATCTCGTTACCGGGCCTGTCGGGATCAGGGATACCCACGGTCGCGCCCATGAAGACGTCGGGATGCTCCATGATCAGGTCATCCAGCTCGCGGGTGAATACCTTGAAGCCGGACACGTTGACCATGTCCTTCAGCCTGTCGACGATGAAGACGTAGCCGTCCTTATCCATGCGCGCTATGTCGCCGGTATGGAACCATCCATCGCGCACTGCGTTGGCGCTCTCCTCCGGCTTTTTATAGTAGCCTTTGGAGAACACCTGGGGCCCACTGACTATCAGCTCGCCCGGCTCATCGAAGGGCAGCGTCGCGCCCGTAGCCGGGTCGACTATCCTGATCATAGTATCGGGGAAGGGCACCCCGGCCGACCCCGGCTTCTTCTGACCGTTGCGCGGAAGCGCGGTGATAATCATGGTCTCGGTCAGGCCGTAGACCTCGATCAGCTGGGCGCCTCCCACAATCTGCTCGAACTCCTTGATATACTCGGGCGGGAAGGGCGCTGCGGCGCTGGCAAAATACTTCAGCCGGGAGAAGTCGAGCGTACGGAACTCGGGCAGCTTCATCAGCTCAATATAAACGGTCGGCACGTTACCGATGATGTCGGGTTTGTATTTCTTGAACGTGGATATGATCATTTTCTGGTCGCGCGGGTTGGGTATCGCGATCTGTGGCACGGCATTGGCGAAAAGCGACATGCTCACCATCAGGCCGGCTATGTGGAAAAGAGGGAAGGCTGTCTGCCCGACCTCTTTGCCCATCTGCATATCCGTCCAGGTGGTGAACTGGGTTATTTGCGATACGAAGTTGCGGTGGGTTATCTCCGCGCCCTTGGGCAGGCCCGTGGTTCCCCCGGTATACTGGATGGCGAATACATCATCTACATCCACTTTGACCTCTATCTTGTCCGCAGGCGTTTTACGCATGACCTGCATGAAGGGTATGACCGTGACCCCTTCGATCGGCTCGAGCTCGGCAGTGGGGAATTTCTTAAGCATCTTGCCCAACTTCGCCTTGAGCGGGGGCAGGTAGTCGCCTATGCTGGTGGCGATCACATGTTTTACAGCAGTGCCAGGCACCGCCTCCTTCCAGCGTGGGATCAGGGCGTCCAGCGCCACCAGCACTCTGGCTCCAGAGTCCTTCAACTGATTTCTCAGTTCGTCGGTGGTGAGCAGAGGGCTGACGCCGCTCAGCACGCAGCCGGCCTTCTGACAGCCCAGCATGGAGATATAGTAGGCGGGCAGATTGGGCAGGTTGATCCCCACGATCTCGCCTGTCTTCACGCCGTTCCTGATCAGGTAATTGGCGAAGCGGCTGGACAGATCATCCATCTGCTTGAAGGTGAATGTATGGCCCATATAGTGCAGCGCCGCGCGGTTTGGGAATCTTATGAACGCCTCCTTTGCCATCTCCCAGTAGGGCTTTTCGGGATATTTAAGATTAGGCGGAACATGCTTATCATAGGACTTGAGCCAGGGCTTTTGATCGAAATGATCGGCCATCGTACAACCTCCCTCGTTTGATTTAAAAATCACTTGATAATCTAATTAACAGTTGTTAATTAAGCTTAACAATACGATTATAACATGGCTGTCAAGGCACAATTGACAAACATAATTAGTTAATGTACATTAACTTGAAATGGTTAAACGTGCGGGATCCGGCTATAAAATGCGCAAAAGGTCAGCCAACAAAGCTGCCAGCAAGGCGGCCATCATCGAGGTCGCCATCGATTTATTCTGGGAGAACGGCTATAACGGGACCAGCCTCAGGGATATCGCGGAAGCCTGCGGGTTTGAAGCCGCCAACCTGTACAACTACTTTCGGAGCAAAGAGCAGCTGCTTTACGAGGCGATGCAGGAGGAGCTGGAGCGTTTTCTGGAATTGCTGGAGCCTGTGGCCAGCGACAGCCGGGGCGCTCCTGTGGAACGTTTAAAGAGGATTATTGAAATACATGTAGAGCGTATGCTGGTCATAGGCAGGCGCTATAAGATGATGTACGATTCGGAGATAAGACACCTGTCTCCCGTACACAGAAAAAGGATCGTCGCGCTGCGCGACTATTACAGCGAGCTCCTGTTCAATATCATAGAGGACGGGAAAAAGACGGGTGACTTCGCCGCCGATATCGACGCCAGGTTCGTAGTACTGATAATCGCCAGCATAATCATGCGGACCGTATTCTGGTTTTCCCCCAAAGGCAGGTTATCCCCTGCTGAGATCGCAGATATGATATATAAGATCGTACTGGACGGCATCAGGCCGCGGAAACAGGAAGTTAAGGCGCGCAAGAAATAAGCGGCATGCTATGCGGCTGCGCTTCAAGGCCCCGGCTTGAGTTTTTTATAATGAGCTTCGCTTCTATCTATTATGACCTTGCCGCCCTGCTGCGCTCTGTTTCTCGACAGGTACATCAAAATCAGCACTATCCCGATGACGGGTATGAGGAAAATAAATATCCAGACCGCATAAGCCAGTATCCAGCTGATCAGCTTTAAGCCGCGGACTTTTTCACCGGTGACTGTAAATTGCTGTTTCATAAGTAAATGTCATAGCAGGGCAGATTATTTTTTATGCCCTTGAACTTGAAATCCCTCACAATTGCGTGAAATTTGCCTGGTATGCCGATGATCAATACTCCGGCGGTAGGCATGGCGTGGTGCGTCATGGCCCTTTCTTTCTGTATCAATGCCTTTGTTTCCGCATCATAAATATTCCAGTACGCGACTGTCTTCTTTTTCATAAGGCACCGTTAAAACTATCTTAGCACCGCGCAATGGTTTATGTTAAATAATTGGGGATCAAGATACGTGGCAGCCAGCTCTTGAATAAACAGGAGCCTTGCGCTCATCTGCTCGAGCAAATAAAGTGAGGATATGTGCTGAACTCGCGGTAGCCGATCCTGGGATATACAGGGCTTCCGAAATGGCTTGCCTGCAGCACGACCACCCGTGCGCCCATATCGATAGCGGCGTTGCTTACTTCCTGTACACAGTATTTGGCCAGGCCCTTGCCTCGCGCTTTTTTGGTCGTGCCCACCCAGTAGATCCCACCGATGCCGTGGCTGAGCATGGCCATGGCACAGCATGCTGGCTCGCCTTCAAAATAGACCGTCGCCAGTATTGAGAACGGGCTCAGCACACGCTCAACGTGCGTGAAATAAGCTTCACTGACCTCCCGCGGAAATAACAGGTCTAAAAATGATTCCGCGGCAACCGACCTGAAATCCTGCAGTCCCCCGGCGCTTCTGACCCAGCGCAGCTCCGCCCTCCCGGGCTTTTCCCCGCCTTTGGCTCTGCCGTCCAGCACCATGCCGCGTGAATCGCCGACCAGGAATATTTTCTGGTCTTTACAATGTTGAATAATGTCCTGGTCACGATGGCCCCGCAGTATGACTGAGAAGCCACGTTTTCTGCCGGAGAAAAAGGCTTTGGCGCGGGCAATAAATTCTGCAGGCTGTTCCGAATCTTCCGATAGGTTGAACACAAGGCTGCAACCGGGGAAGTCAATGCCGCAATCTATGAATACGGTTTCCTGTTTCTCAACGATCTCTGTATTCGGGATCCATTTCGAACTTTCTCGCCAGAACTCGATGAGATTCAAATCGGCCACCTTGAGCAGTTCTGATTCTTTCATAATTCACCCCGGCCACTCTGCATTCCCTGGAATCTGAGTGCTAGCATTGTTATATCATCAGCCTGTGGGGCATCGCGCACAAAAGCCTCTACATCTTCATGTACGGCCCTGACCAAGGCCGTGGTATCTGCAGCTCCGGCCTCTGACAGCGCCTGGCGGAGCCTTACTTCTGAGTATAGCTGATTATTTATATCGGTGGCTTCTGTTACACCATCCGTATACAGGAAAATCGTATCTCCCGGATTGAGGACCACCCTCTGGCAGGTAAAGGCCATATCCGGAAGCGGGCCGATGACAAATCCACGGGGTATGCTGAGGTACTGGAAGCCGTCCTGATTATTTCCCAGCAGGGGTGGTGGATGGCCGCCGTTGGAAAATACCAGTTCCCCAGTCCGCGTATCGAGAACGGCACAGAATACGGTGACGAACATGCTGGTATCATTTCCCTGGTTGAGGATATTATTCGTCTGCGCCAGCATTTGATCCGGCGTTGAGCCCGCCATCCCCGACGTCTTGAGCAGGGCTTTGGAAATAGCCATGAAAAGGGCTGCCGGAATGCCCTTTCCACATACGTCGCCTATGATAAAACACAGCTTGTCAGGCTGGACAAAGAAAAAGTCATACAGGTCCCCGCCCACCTCCCTTGCCGGTTTGATCCTTGCATAAATATCGAATTCCTGCCTGTCGGGGAATGGCGGGAAATCGCGGGGCAACATGCTCATTTGTATCTCGGCCGCCACCCTGAGTTCGCTTTCAATGCGCTCTCTGGCGGCGGTGGAGGTTTGAAGCTCATTGATATACTGTTTCAGGCTTTCAGTCATATGCTGCATGGTCCGGGCCAACTCTCCCAACTCGTCATTCCGATTGGCGACAGGATCAATCTCGCCGGTCTCAAAATCGCCCGATCCAATGGTCCTGGACACGGCACACAGGCGCGAGATGGGAGATGTCAGCCTTTTCACCGCAAAGATAGAGATGATGGTGCCCGAAAGCAGGATAACGACGGCAACTATACCCGACCAGCGCAAAAGGTCCAGTGTGGCCTCGTATACCACCTGGTCGGTTGCCCTCCCGCCTGAAACGCTGACGAATATATCGCTGGTCCTTAAGACAAGCACCGCCGTCGTTCCCAGTATGCAGGCGGCCAACAGGAAGGTCACTATTATGATGACCCTGGTTTCCAGCGTCATCACCAGGCGCCTCATGGCCAGCAATAACAGTGGAACGATGGCGAAAGACAGCAGCACGTTGGTCAATAGAGACGGAAGCAGCCAGCCTAAAACAGCCTCATTGATATCCATGCGGTGAAGCAGCAGACTGCTGATCGCGCTGCCCGTGGCCAGTCCGACCAGGTTCGCCACAAGGATTAATAGCAGGACCACGCCGAACTGCCCGACAGTCCTTATTTGCCTGATCCCCGTCAAATAGAGGATGCCGGGTATGGCGCCGATCAATCCGTTAGCTATGCACCAATCCCAGTACTGCAGCCCGTAGCCCGATAAAAAATCTCCTAATACATTACCAACAAACCCGACCGCGAATCCCGTAACCGGGCCGAAAACCAGCCCCATGGTTATGGGGATTGCTATTTGCGGCCGCAGGCTGACCAATGGCGCTCCGGGGAGATGAAGTCCGCTGCATGACCAGTTCAATAAGCCGAAGAGTATGCAGGCTCCCAGGGCCATCATCAATCGCGATGAAATAGTTTTCCCGGACAGAAAATCCGCTATCATGGCAATAACGCGGGTTCAGGACTATAACGCGGTAATCCGGCTGAATTCTGTTTCGGTGAAAGCGCGCAATGTATTGGTGTGCATAAAACCCTGCGACGCCAGAGCTAAAGCCGCAGCCGCGACTTTCTCCCCGTCACCGGCCTGGATAATATAAAAGCCGTCATATCGGTCCAGGCCCATTACAGCGTAAAATCCCTGCGTCTTCACCCCTGCCTTTTTCAGTATGGTTGAGGCTGTTTTTATCTCTGCCGGAAGCTTCTTTATCCCAGGTAGTCCCTTCTCCGTGAAGCCAATGTACATGATATAGGTCTCCATCACTCTGCCTCCTTAATAGACTCCGGTGGTCTTTGCTGCCCGTATTCTATTATGGACAGCAGGAAGGGCGCAATGACCGCATTATGTGTGATGTGTGTTTACATGTTATGCATGTTCTTCACAGCGATTGCGCTCAGAAGTGAGGCGCCTCAGCGGCCTGAATTGAGTTTCTTATACTGAGCTTCGGTTCTGTCTATCATGACCGCGCTGCCCTGCTGCGCCCTGTTCTTTGATACGTACATCAATATAATCAGGATCTCTATGGTTGGGATGAGAAAGATAAATATACAGACCGTATACGCAAGTACACAGGTGATCAGATTTAAGCCGCGCACTTTTCCACAGGTGATTACAGATTGCCGCTTCATACGTAAACGTCGTATCAGGGCAGCTTGTCCTTGATGCCCTTGAACTTGAAATCCCTCACAATGGCGTGAAATTTGCCGGTCATGCCGATCAGCAATACTCCGACGATAGGCATGGCGTCGTGCGTCATGGCCTTTTCCTGCTAGCTCAACGCCTTTGTTTCAGCGTCGTATATATTCCAGTACGCGGCCGTCTTCTTTTTCATAAGCCACCGTTAAGACTATCTTAGCACCCCGACCTGACGGATGTTAAATTATTCCTTCCTGTCCCGTCCGGGGAGTACCCTGTCTATGGTTTTAGCATAGCGATTGAGTCTAACATATGAGGTAGATGAGTATGATATTATGAGATTGGGAAAAGAAGAAAGGAGAGAAGAGTTTGGCGAATTACGTATTGGTGCACGGCGGACATGGCGGGGGAAACAGCGGTTCGGTATGGGACAAAGTAGTTGCTTTGCTTCAAAACCGCGGACAAAAAGCCTTTGCCCCAACCTTATCAGCTTCGGATACCTGCAGCCTGGAGGATCATATCTCGGAAGTATGCGCTCTGATAGAGAACGGGCAACTGCGTGACGTAATGCTGGTCGGGCACAGCTACGCTTCGTTTGTCATTACCGGAGTTGCAGATAAACTACCGGGAAGAATCAAACACCTGGTGTATGTTGATTCGTCAATACCTGAAAACGGGAAGTCGCTGTTTGACATGTTCGAACTGAGCGGTGTCAGTTATAAAAGCTATGCCGGCCTGACGCCCGACAAGCCCTTCGTCGAACCGCTAAATTTTGACGCTGCAAGAATAAAAAAGATACCCAAGACATATGTTCATTGCACTCTGAGCGAATTCCTGGCTGTATGCGGGCCGTTTGTCAGTTATGTGGCCGAGCATGCCAAACAGGATAACTGGGATTACTTCGAGTTGAAATCGGATCACTTATGCATGGTATCTCATCCTGAAGAGCTTGCTGCGATACTGCTGCAGGAAGCCGGCTGAAGGCCGGCCTTCTACAAGCGCCATTCGCAGACCGCAGCCTGCTAATCGATGATGAGGAGATGCACGCTCTCGGCGCCAATTTCCAGCACTGATCCATTGAGCGAGCCGGTCTGTATCTGCCGGTTGGAGCCGCTGACCGTATACAGGGAAATCTGACTGATCTGACGCCCGTCGGAGAAGCTGATGAGCGGAGTTATCGGCTCGCTGCCCGGGTTGGCTATGAGAAGGGCCGTCTGCCCCGCGCTGTTCCGTCCGGCCAGCACATACAGTGGGCTGCTCTGCGGCATTTCAGTATCCAGCCGCTTTGAATAGCCGGCCATTTTGGACCAGAGCGAGAAGGCCGACGCGATGGACTTTGGCCTGCCATCGGCATAGAACAGTCCGTAGAAAGTGGGCGCAATAATGTCAGGGTCGGTGCCGCGATAGAAGGTGGATACCTCGAGGTCGTTCTGATTCTGAAGCTCGATCCAGCAGGCGCTCAAGATCGAGGCGCCCCTGGCGCCGGTGCGCAGCGCTGTCGATTCGGCGCTGTTCTCCGGGCTGCGCTTTATCTCCGTGTTCCATTCGGTGATATGCTTGGTAGTCTGAGTGAATCCTTTGCTGTCCAGCGCGGAGCGATAAAATGCGGCGGCCTCGGCGTACTGCTGGGGATCGTTGGAATACATGTGCCAGGAGAAGAAGTCCAGCGGCGCGTTATCCTGTCGCACGAAATCCAGAAAATTCTGCGTCCATTTCTTCCCCTGCGGCGTCAGCGCGCCGGCGGGCGTCACGCCCGGCCCCCCCACCTTCAGGTCGGGGAACTCGCTTTTAATAGCCAGAGCCGTGTCGCAGTAGAGCTGAAAATACTCTATCGGTGTATGAGGCCTGGGCCAGAACTGCGCGTTGTCCGGCTCGTTCCAGATCTCGACGTAGCGGAAGGGCGTGTTGAAGCCGTTCCACTTGCCATTCCGGTAATGCCTCAGTACTTCGAGCGATGCTTTGACCCAGTTGGACTGCTCCAGCGCGTTGGCCGGCGGCGTGGAGTTGTTGTATGAGTCGCCCAGGCGCAGGTAGGGCTCGAACCCGCCGGTGGTGATCGATCGCCAGACCTGGTCGCTGCGGCTGAAATCGTATGACTGTATCAGCAGCGGGTCGGCCGTCATGTTTGGGTACATAATGCTCATGTCTAAAGCATCGTAGTAGTCATGGGTGCGTATGAGGTTCACGCCGATCCCTTTATAGGCGGCTGTAAGATCGGCGTTGGCCGGGTCGGTCCCTGCTGGAATGGGCCCCACATTGACGCCCAGCAGGGGACGTATCAGGCCGCCGGTCTCATTTCCGATGGTCAGATTGATATCAGCCTGCGGCACTACCGCCGCCGGCTCGGATTGCTGTGTCTGTGTTACAGGCACAATGCAGCCGGCAAGGCCGGTCAGTAAAACCAGTGATATCACTGCAGATATGAAACCTGACTTCATTCCACTTCTCCTCGGTTCTTGATATAGGGCAGCATATCAGCCGGAGGCTCAAATGTCGATGGTACTTTGGTAATGTCAAAGGTCAGGTAAAGACGTCAGACAACGACGCAGATCTTAGATTTGATGATCGCCTGGTGTCAGGTGTCGTAAGGAGGATATAATAAGTCAGCTATAATAACGGATCATAGATTATTCTATCCACATTATAAAATCGAGCTTCATTAACTGGAGGTGGAATTAATGATAGCCCTGAAAAACGGCAATCTTCTCATGTCCGATGGGAAGCTGGTCAAAGGGGATATGCTGATCGAGGGAGGCACCATTAAGGCAGTCGGAGAGCGCGCAGCAATTCCGCCGAAGACAAAGGTGATCGATGCCTCGGGAAAGACCGTCATGCCCGGCTTGATCGACGCGCATACACACCTGACCGTTTATCAGGACCCGGCGCTGCTCAGCGCCGCAGGTGCGGGCAAGGCCATCATGCGCGGCGCGTTCCTGGCCAGACAGGCACTGCGCGCGGGCATCACCACCATGCGGGACATGGGCGGATTCTGTTTTACCGATATCGACCTGCGCAACGCCATAGCCGCGGGACAGGTGCCGGGACCGCGCCTGCTCTGCTCGGGCAAGGTCATCTCCACCACGGGCGGGCATATCTATTACGTGTCACGCGAGGCCGATGGGCCGGACGAGGTGCGCAAGGCTGCTCGCGAACAGCTCAAGGCGGGCGCTGATTTGATCAAGGTCATGTGCAGCGGCGGCGTCGAGCGTGTGGACGAGTCCATAAATGCTGTTCAGTTGAACATGGATGAGATACGGGCTGCCGTAGGCGTGGCGCAGGACAACGGCACGGTCGTGGCTGCGCACGCGCACCCCAAGCGAGCCATGAAGGAGGCACTGCTGGCGGGCGTCAACTCCATCGAGCACGGTTCGCTGCTCGACGATGAGGTGGCCGAGATAATGCTCAAGAAGAAGGCCTTCATCGTTCCTACGTTCTCCGTCTATGCCTCCATCGCCAACCTGGGCCTGCCGGGCCTGAGCGATAGGGCAAAATTCGTCTATGAGGCCAAGAGGAAGAGCTTCAAGATCGTCCTCAGGCGCGGCGTGCGCTGGGGCGTGGGCACGGACTCGGGCGCCTTCAGCCCAATGTCATCCATCGTGGACGAGATGATCATAACGCACAGCCTGGGCGTCAGCGCTGCCGAGGCGCTGCGCAGGGTAACCTCCGTGAACGCAGAGCTGATCGGTCTGAAGGACACAGGCACTCTGGCGGCGGGAAAGCGTGCGGATATCATCATCGTTGATGGGAATCCTCTGAAGGACCTGGAAGCTATGCGCAAAGTCTCGATCACCGTCGTCAACGGTGTGGTCTACGACTGGAGCGCTGTGCCGTGAATCTGCCTAGCGTATTCAATACCTCGTTCAGCCCCGGCGACATGCAGATTGCCTTTAATCGTGTGGGAGCATTGTATCGCGGGTTGTTCTATCTCCTATAATGACAATATACTGTTCCTGTGAGACTACTGAGAAAATATTAATAGGCAAGGATTGAAGGGATGGAATTAAAAAACAGCCGCACAGCAGAAGTTCTTAAACAAGCATTTGCCCGGGAGCTGGACGCCCGCGCCAGGTACTTATTTTATGCCGATACAGCCAGGCAGCATGGATTGCGTCAGGTAGCGGACATATTTGAAGCTACAGCTGATAATGAGGCCGAGCATGCTGGCCACGAGTTCATATATCTTGGCGGAGCCCCCGATACTATTGCAAACTTGGAGCAGTCAATCATTCGGGAATTCGAAGAGGCCAATAAACTGTATCCGCAGGCAGCTGATATTGCCCGTGAGGAAGGATTTGCCGAGATAGCAGAATTCTTCAGCCGCATGGCAGGAGTCGAAGAGAAACACGGTAAAAACATGCAGGCTCTTCTGGACTCGATAAAGAAAGACGAGAAGATAAAAGGCAAAACCGTCGGGCATTCGTCTGTGCAAATGGCCCAGATGATGATGCCCAGCCACGCAAATCCAATTGGCGTGGTGCACGGTGGCGAGTTGATGAAGCTGATGGATGACGCGGCCGCCGTTGTTGCGCTCAGGCACAGTCAGAACCTGGTGGCAACCGCAGAAGTAGAAGACATCAGGTTTAAAAGCCCGGTCCATGTGGGTGAGCTGGTGTTCGTCAACGCCAAAGTCACATTCACCAGCCGTTCAACTATGCGAGTACAGATTGCCGCACAGGCGGAGAACCCGCTGACAGGGGACAGGCGTCCCGCATTTGATGCTTCCTACATATTTGTGGCCATCGATGCTGCTGGCAAAACGGTTGAGGTTCCTACCCTTACCATCAGCACCGAAGAGGAAGAGAAGCTATACGCAGAAGGTCTTGCTAAATATAATGCGCGGAAACAGCACTAATTCGACGGCAGGTGGTTCTTAACCGAATCGACCATGGCCTGGAAGTTCTCGAACTTTGTATCGACGGGGATGGTGCATCCAGTGCTAAGAATGAAACCCGTCTTCCCTTTGCCGATATGGTCGATCAGCTTCTCGCAATAGGCCGTCATCTCGGCGGGCGTGCCGATGCTGTTGAGCGCGGCGGGTACGTCTCCCATGATACATAAGTGGTCTTTTAGTATCTCCTTGGCTTTGAAGATGTCCGTGGTGCTGTCCAGCTCGCACACGCACATCTTCTTGGGCAGGTCCAGAAAGTAAGGCAGGTTGAGCGTCCAATCCTGGTCGAGATGCATGACCGTTATAAACCCTTCGGCGGCAAATGCGTCCACCATCTTTTTAATATAGCGGAACTCAAAGCGTTCGAAGATCTTCAGCGGGTAATAGAAACAGCCGCCCCTCTCTAGTATCAGCTCCACGCCCGGTATACCGGTGGTGCGCGCCGCCTCGATGGCAAATTTGATACAGTCGTCCACCATGGCGTCCATGACGGCCTGCACCTTGTCGGGCATACGGTAGAGGTCCTGAGTGAACGGGACCAGCGACCTCCTGGTGGAAAGGAACATCAGCGGCGACATCACCAGGGCGCCGCAAAGCGAGGGGATATTGCGCGCCTTCCATAGTTCGCCCTCGGATTTGTAGCGGTCCATCTGCCTTTTGGTCCAGGCCAGCAGAAGCTCCGGGTCAAGGGGGAAAAAGCGGCCCAGGTTCTTTTCGGCAAATCCCGTCCAGCCTAGCTTTATTATCTCGTCATAGTCGTCAACCGTGAGCAGCTCTTTCTCTATGAACTGGGGCGACGAATCGTCAGAGAAGCCCGGCTCCTTGCCGGGGTACCTCGTGTCGCCGATAACCACCTGCATGACGGCAGCGATGTCGGGTGGTACGGGGAGGCTGTATCCCGGAATTATCATGGCGTCCCAGCCTCCGACGTCATCGAAGGTGTCGACGATGGCCTGGAAGCCCCTGCGCGGATGGGCGATGCCCTCGGCTACCGTCATACCCTTATGCCTGGACGGGAACATTACGTCCATCAGGGGCGCGACTGGAACACGGTCACACGGCTCGAGCTTGATAGCGGCCCAGGTCCGTTCGGTGGGGGTCATGGTCTCTTTTATCATCTAACTCGCTACTCCTGCCAGTTTCTTGCACAGCTCAACACCTTCGGGGGCGTCGTCCGTGAAGGCGTCGGCGCCCACGTATTTGCGTACGACCTCGGTAACGACGCCGCCTCCTATAATGACCTTTACTTTGTTCCGCAGGCCGGCCGCTTCCAGCGCCTGGACGGTCTGTTTCATAGACTCGAAGGAGGGTGTAAGCAGCCCGGAGATGCCCAGGATGGGCGCCCCGGTTTCCCTGACCTTGTCGACAAAGACCTCGGGCGCCACGTCTATGCCCATATCGTAGATCTCGAACCCGGCAGCCTTAAGCAGCGTGGCCACGATATCCTTGCCGATGTTGTGGATATCGCCCTTGGCGGTGCCCAGCACCATTTTAGCGAGCGGTTTACCGGACTGGCCCGTTTTCAATTTGGGCTCGATCGCGGCCATGGCCTCTTTGAATATCTCGCCGGACATGATCAGCTCGCCCAGGAAATACTCTTTGTCTTTGTAGCGCTGCCCCACGATTTCCATACCCTGACGGCACTCGTCCACTATCGATAATGGATCTGCGCCGGAGGCCAGTTTGTCCTGCACGATCTTCTTGACCTCCTCTTCCTTGAGGTCTGCTATGGCATTGGCGAGCTCAGACATCATACCTCCTGTGGCCGGCTATTCTAATAGCTGCGGCCTTACGCGAATTCCTTCCTGGAGATAGCCGTGAATATTATAGCGAAAAGGCAGAGCAGGGGGGCTACGAAGAATCCCCCGATAGCACCCGCCAGGGCCAGGCCCCATACCTTGCGCAGCAGTGCGCAGACTCCTCCCGCGATGGCCAGCAGGCCCAGCAGGATCAGCGGTAAAACGGGATAGGTCAATACGGCATAAACCAGCGGCGGCACCGTGGTCAGGAAATTGGCCACGATCGCGCTCATGTAGAGGCCGCAGCCTGTGATCACGGAGAGGCCTCCGGCGGTTATCTCCAGTATCCCGGCAGCTATAGGCTTCCACGTCTTTTTCATACCATCTCTCCTTAATATCGCGTGTGGTTTAATAGCGAGCCGCTTATGGGTTGAGCACGCTAACATCGCTGGTGGGCGTCGCGCCCAGGTGGGCATAGTCGCCCGGCAGCTTCCAGGTGCGCTTGATGATCTTGCCAGCTGTTGCGCCGGTGACCTCGTTATTATCCACGGCCAGCACGCCGTTGACGATCACGTAGGGTATGCCGGTGGAGGGCTGACCGACATCCTTGTAGGTGGAATTGGCCTGGATATTGTTGGGATCGAACAGGGTCAGGTCGGCGTCGCAGCCTACCTGTACCCTGCCCTTCTTCTCAAGGCCCAGGAAGCAGGCGGCGTCGCTGGATACCCTGGCTATGGCGGTGCGCCAGTCGCAGGCGCCCTCGTCACGCACGCGTTGTCCCAGGAACTTGGCAAAGGAGCCGACGTTGATGGGATCGCCCACGAATTTGCCGGTCTCCTCGTTGTACCATCCGTAGCCGTCGTTTTCTATCATGAGGTAACGGTTGTTCATCCAGATCTCAAACTTGCCCGGAGGATTGTAGAAGGGGACCATCACTTTGGGATCGGTGATCTCGCCGCTCTGGGCCTTCTTGAGGACGTATTTAAACTGGTCGATGCTCTCGTACTTCTGCTCGGATTCCATGTATGTTTTTCCGTCTATCACCACGGGATAGGCCACGGCGAAATCGGTCATTTTCGCCTCTACTATTCCCAGCAGCAATTCGATGGGATATTCGAACAGAGGTGAGGTCGTGATAACCGCCGTGGTGTCGTAAGGATAGGCGTCCATGCCTATCTTCAACCCCTCGGCGCGCGCCGCATAGAAGGCATCCCGGATCGGCCCTGAGCTCCGGGG
>JBAZLT010000007.1:0-15265 GCA_041650115.1 Dehalococcoidia bacterium
GGTACATCCGGAATGATATCAAAGGGACTTTAAATCCGGCAAACATCATACGCAGCCTGTTCTTAGGACAATTATGCGGACCGGCACAGGCGAACAATCTGCCGGGCTTTTCAGCGCAGAATGACTGCTATCGGCGATATAAGGTATTCGGGATAAGGAGAGCAGCTATTTATTGATGATAACCTGCTCTCCTTATTCGATCGTCAGGAATTTAGCTCTTGCCTATTCTGTAAACCTTGGTCCCGCATTTAGCGCAGGTTCCCTTGGTTGCGGGTTTGCCGTTCTTCATTTTAACGGCTTTGGGATTACTGATCTCTCTCATTTTGCGGCATTTCATGCAGTATGCTTGCATAACAGTCCTCCCTTTATGATTTTCATGCAGGATAGAACACATTGCATGTAAATGTCAATAGTACAATAGTCCCGTCGGGTGAATTTTTGGATTTTTTAATAATCGTAAACGATAATAATATGTAATTCGACTGTGATGTAAGGTCCCTTGCAGTCCGCCTGGCGCGATGTGATTGTCACCACTGGATTTGATGAATACAGGGGCGTTCCGATATTATCTAACGCGAATAGAGGTCACGTATAACAGGATGTTTTAGATGACAAATATCGCCTGGAGGGATTTATGCTGGCCATTAAAAACGGCAACCTTTTTATGTCCGATGGAAAGCTGGTCAAAGGGAATGTGCTGATTGAGGGGGATACCATCAGGGCGGTCGGCGGGCGCGCCGCCATCCCGTCCGGGACTAAGGTCATCGACGCCGCCGGCAAGACCGTCATGCCCGGACTTGTCGATGCGCATACGCATCTGACCGTCTACCAGGACCCTGCTCTGCTCAGCTCCGCAGGCGCTGGCAAAGCCATCATGCGCGGCGCGTTCCTGGCAAGGCAGGCGCTGCGCGCGGGCATCACTACCATGAGGGACATGGGAGGATTCTGTTTTACCGATATCGACCTGCGTAATGCCATTGCTGCAGGGCACGTGCCCGGCCCCCGCCTGTTGTGCTCTGGCAAGGTCATCTCGACCACCGGCGGGCATATATTCTATGTTTCGCGCGAGGCCGACGGGCCGGACGAGGTGCGCAAGGCCGCGCGCGAGCAGATCAAGATGGGCGCCGACCTGATCAAGGTCATGTGCAGCGGAGGTGTCGAGCGTGTGGACGAGTCTATAAATGCTGTTCAACTGAACATCGATGAGATAAGGGCTGCCGTGGGAGTGGCGCAGGACAACGGCACCGTGGTGGCTGCGCACGCGCATCCCAAGCGCGCCATGAAGGAAGCGCTGCTGGCCGGAGTGACCTCCATCGAGCACGGCTCGCTGCTGGACGAGGAGGTGGCCGAGATCATGCTCAAGAAGAAGGCCTTCATTATCCCCACTTTCTCGGTCTATGCCGCCATCGCCAACCTGGGACTGCCGGGGCTGAGCGAGCGGGCCAGATTCGTCTACGAGGCAAAGAAGAAGAGCTTCAAGATCGTCCTCAAGCGCGGCGTGCGCTGGGGCGTGGGGACGGATTCGGGTGCCTTCAGCCCCATGTCGTCCATCGTGGACGAGCTTGTTATCACGCACAGCCTGGGCGTCAGCGCCGCAGAGGTGCTGCACAGGGTCACCGCCGGCAATGCGGAGCTGATCGGACTGAAGGATGCCGGGACCCTGGCGCCGGGCAAGCGCGCCGATGTAATCATCGTGGACGGGAACCCGCTCAAAGACCTTGAGTCCATGCGCAGAGTGTCATTCACCATCGCAAACGGCATGGCCTACGACTGGAGCGCCGTACCGTAGTTGTCCAACAGTCTTAGTTCTTCGGGAGGTAAATCGGGATGGAAATTTTCAACAAACAGATTCTGGAGCTTTTCCTTTCGCGAACGGCGAAATCCCGCGCGCTATGGGAGTCCGCTTGCCATGTGCTGCCGGACGGTGGGGGTGGGGACATGCAGTGCTACTGGCCATATCCGGTCTATATGCAGCACGCACAGGGCTCGAACATCTACGACGTGGACGGCCATGAATATGTGGATTTCTTCTGCGGCGCAGGTACCATTATGTTGGGGCATCGCTCTCCCATGATCCTCAAAGCAGCCGAGTCCGCCCTGAAAGATGGAATGCCCGTCTCCGTGGCCTGTGAGAGCGAGATAAAGCTGGCCTTACTGCTGCGCAAATTTATGCCGGGTATGGAGATGATACGCTTCCTGCCCAGTGGCAGCGAGGCCAACCAGGCCGCTATTCGCCTGGCTCGCAAGTTCACCGGTCGCAGCAAAATAGCCAAGTTCGAGGGCGGCTACCACGGCCAGGCGCAGGAGATGCTCGTCTCCATTGAGCCGTCAGGTCCAGCCTGCGGGCCTGCTAATGAGCCAAGCTGTATGCCGTGGCATACGGCTATGCCAGCGCACATGCTGCAACAGGTCGTGATACTACCTTTCAACAATATCAAAGATACCCTGCGGATTATCGAAAGGCATGCCGTTGAGCTGGCCGCGATCATGGTCGAGCCCGTGCTGGTGCACGGCGGTATGATCCCGGCCGATAAAGACTATTTGAGAGCGATTAAAGACGTTGCGGCCGCACACGGCATACTGCTGGTATTCGACGAGGTCGTCACAGGCTTGAGACTGGTGCCGGGCGGTGCCCAGGAGATATACGGCATAACCGCCGATATGACCGTGCTGGCCAAACCGGTGGGCGGTGGATATCCCATGGGCGTGCTGGGCGGCAGGAAGGAAGTGATGAGCTGCATTTGCATGGACCGGATGCACGATAAGGTCTGCGTGGCAGGCTCAACCTCCGGGCACCCCGTCAGCGTGGCTGCCGGACTGGCGCTGCTGACCGAGCTTGAAAAGGGTGAATACTACAAACACGTTCAGGAGCTGGCATCGCTGGCGGGCAAAGGGTTACAGAAAGCCTTCGATGATGCCGGCATGCTGTGCACGGTAACCGGCGAGTTAATGGGATACTGCCGGGGCTTCTGGCCGCACTTCAGCAGCAGGGCGCCTCGCAACTCGCGTGACTTCTACGGTGAGGACCTGCTCAAGTTGCTGAACTTCTGCATCGGCATGATAGCACACGGCATTTTCATGAGCCCGACCGGCGCGCCCTCTGTTACGCTGGCGCATACTCGGGACGATATCGATAAGATGCTTAAGGCCGCCTCCAGTGTCATTCTGATGATGAAGTCCGGCTGAGCCGGGTAAAAGCGGCACCGACTGCCCTGCAGTTACTGTCACTGATGGTCATTGCTTCCCGTCGGTGCCTGTGGCGATCAATGAAGGAGCCCGGTCAGGATACAGATTAATCCGCCGGCAGGTAGTTCTTGGGCGAATCGATCATGGCCTGGAAGTTCTCGAACTTGGTATCGAAGGGTATGGTGCATCCCGTGCTCAATATGAAACCCGTCCTGCCCCTGCCGACCTGGTCGATCAGCTTCTCGCAGTAGGCCGTCATCTCGGCGGGTGTGCCGATGCTGCTGAGCGAGGCGGGGACGTCCCCCATGATGCACATGTGGTCCTTGAGTACCTCCTTGGCCTTGAAGATGTCCGTGGTGCTGTCCAGTTCGCAGACACACATCTTCCTGGGCAGGTCGAGCAGGTAGGGCAGGTTGAGCGTCCAGTCCTGGTCGAAATGCATCACCGTGATCAACCCCTCGGCGGCGAACGCCTCCACCATCTTTTTCATGTAGCGGAACTCGAAGCGCTCGAAAATCTTGAGCGGATAATAGAAGCAGCCGCCCCGCTCCAGTATCAGCTCCACTCCCGGTATGCCCGTGGCGCGCGCCGCCTGAATGGGGAACTTGATCAGGTCGTCCACCATGGCGTCCATCACGGCCTGCACCTTGTCGGGTATGCGGTAAAGGTCCTGCGTGAAGGGTACCAGCGACCTCCTGGTGGAGAGGAACATCAGCGGCGACATCACGATGGCGCCGCACAGTGAGGGTATGTTGCGCGCCTTCCATACCTCCCCCTCAGTCTTATATCGGTCCATCTGCCTCTTGGTCCAGGCCAGCAGCAGCTCGGGGTCCAGCGGGAAAAAGCGGCTCAGGTTCTTCTCGGCGAAGCCTGTCCAGCCCAGATTGATTATCTGGTCATAGTCTTCGATGGTCAGCAGTTCCTTCTCTATAAATTGGGGTGAGGAGTTGTCGGCGAAGCCGGGCTCCTTGCCGGGATACCTGGTGTCGCCGATCACCACCTGCATCACCGCCGCGATGCTGTCGGGTATGGGCAGGCTGTATCCCGGGATTATCATGGCGTCCCATCCACCCACGTCGTCGAAGGTATCTACGATGGCCTGGAAACCCCTGCGCGGGTGCGCGATGCCCTCGGCCACGGTCATGCCTCTATGTCGCGAGGGGAACATGACGTCCATCAGCGGCGCCACAGGTATGCGGTCGCAGGGCTCCAGCCTGATAGCCGCCCATGTGCGCTCGGTGGGGGTCATGGTCTCTTTGATCATCTATGCCACCGCCCCGGCCAGCTTCCGGCAGAGCTCGACCCCTTCGGGCGCGTCGTCCGTGAAGGCATCCGCCCCCACGTATTTGCGCACCATCTCGGTGACGATGCCTCCGCCGATGATGACCTTCACTTTTTCGCGCAGTCCGGCCGCCTCCAGCGCCTGGACGGTCTGCTTCATGGACTCGAAGGAGGGCGTGAGCATGCCTGAGATGCCCAGTATGGACGCGCCGGTCTCCTGCAGCTTGCTGACGAATGCCTCGGGCGCCACGTCCGTGCCCAGGTCGTAGATCTCGAATCCGGCTGCCCTGAGCAGTGTGGCTGCGATGTCCTTGCCGATGTTGTGTATATCGCCTTTGGCCGTGCCCAGCACCATCCTGGCCAGAATTTTTCCGGCCTGGCCCGCCTTCAGCTTAGGCTCGATGGCCGCCATGGCCTCCTTGAATATCTCGCCGGACATGATCAACTCCCCCAGGAAGTATTCCTTGTCCTTGTAGCGCTGGCCGATGATATCCATGCCGTGGCGGCACTCTTCCACAATTGACATGGGATCGACCCCCGAGGACAGCCTGTCCTGCACGATCTTCCTGACCTCGTCTTCCTTCAGGTCTGCTATGGCATTGGCGAGTTCGGACATCATACCTCCTCTTGCCGGCTATCGTAATAGTCGCGGATTTAAGCGAATTCTTTCCTGGAGATAGCCGTGAATATTATAGCGAAAAGGCACAGCAAAGGCGCTACGAAAAATCCGCCGATGGCGCCCGCCAGCGCCAGACCCCAGACCCTGCGCAGCAGAGCGCAGACGCCGCCGGCGATGGCCAGCAGTCCCAGCAGAATCAGAGGCAACACGGGGTAGGTAAGTACGATATAGATCAGCGGCGGCACCGTGGTCAGGAAATTGGCAACTACGGCGCTCATGTAAAGTCCGCAGCCCGTGATAACGGACAGGCCTCCGGCGGTTATCTCCAACACCCCTGCAGCTATGGGCTTCCACGTCTTTTTCATACCATCTCTCCTTATAACCGGATATGGTTTTGCGCTAAGGCGCCTTGGGATAGAGCACACTCACGTCGCTGGTAGGGGGTGTCCCCATGTGCGCATAGTCACCCGGCACTTTCCAGGTGCGCTTGATGATCTTGCCGCCCGTGGCGCCTGTAACCTCGTTGTTATCGACTGCCAGCACGCCGTTGACGATTACATACGGTATGCCCGTTGAGGGCTGCCCGATATCCTTGTAGGTGGACCTGTCCTTGATCGTTTTAGGGTCGAACAGCGTCAGGTCGGCGTCGCATCCCACCTGCACCCGCCCTTTCTTTTCCAGGCCCAGGAAACAGGCGGCATCGGTGGACACCCTGGCTATGGCCGTACGCCAGTCGCAGGCGCCCTCGTCACGCACTCGCTGTCCCAGGAACTTGGCGAAGGAGCCGACATTGATGGGATCGCCTACGAATTCTTTGGTTTCTTCGTTGTACCAGCCGTAGCCGTCGTTCTCTATCATTAAATAGCGGTTATTCATCCAGATCTCGAATTTTCCGGGGGGATTGTAAAACGGCACCATTACCTTGGGATCGATAATCTCCCCCTTCTGGGCTTTCTTGAGCACATATTTAAACTGGTCGATGCTCTCGTACTTCTGCTCGGATTCCATATACGTTTTGCCGTCTATCACCACGGGATAGGCCACGGCGAAATCCGTCATAGGCGATTCTACCACACCCAGCAGTAATTCGATGGGATATTCGAACAGCGGCGAGGTCGTGATGACCGCCGTTGTATCGTAGGGATACGCGTCCATGCCGATTTTCAATCCCTCGGCGCGCGCCGCATAGAAGGCATCCAAAATCGGGCCTGAGCTACGAGGGACAAATGCGGGACACTGGCTGACGTGCGAGAGGATAAAGGGTATACCGGCGTCCCTGGAGATGCTGATACCCTGGCTGACCGAGTCCACTGCGCCTTTGGCGGTGAATCCTTCCTTCAGGTGTGCCGCGGAACCTCCGCCGTATTCCGCCGCCACTTTGGCCAGCGCCAGCATCTCCGCATAGGTTGCGCCCGGGCCGTAGTAAGGTCCGAATGTTACACCCAGTGCGCCGTCCTGCATATCTTTGCGCAGCATCTGCTTCATCTTCTCCAATTGCTCGGGCGTGGCCGGTGTCCTGCGGTTGGGCACACCTACCAGCGACCTGTAGGTGTTATGACCGGTATAGGAGGCGACATTGTTGAGCAGTCCATGGTCTTCCCATACCTGCGTTATCTCGGAAAAAGTGCTGGCATTCTTGGTCTCCTCGGAGAAAGGCACCGGGTTTTTAGTGGATTTTCCCAGTGTTGTTATACCGCAGTTGCCTGAGATCTCTGTTGTAATGCCGTCCCGTAGATAAAGCTCGGCGGCGACGCCGTTGCCGGTGCCGTGCCCGTGTATATTGATGAAGCCGGGTGATACGATCAGGCCGGTGGCATCGATCACCCTGGAGCCCGATAGTTTACGATCGGGCGTGGTGATGGCGGCGATCAGGCCGTCCTTGATTCCTACGTTGGCCAGTCCTTGAAATCCGCTGATGGGGTCGATCACCCAGCCGTTGTTGACGGCAATGTCGTATACCGGTTGAGGCGATACTGTATTGTCCGCCCTGACGCTGCTCCAGGGGATTAACGAGGTCAACATGACGAATGCCACAGCAACGAAAACCAGCTTCTTCATAGTGATACCTCCTGAGATTTGTATGCCGGACCGGCCGAGCGGAAAATGACTGTGCGCCCGACGTGCGGGATTGTATCTTGACCCGCTGACCGAAGTCAAGTAAAAACCAAACGTATCCGAACTTGCAGGCGAATCCAGCCTATCGAGCGCAAAAGGCATTTTGCCAGAGCTGTATTATTATTTGCTATACTGGTGGTAGCTTTGTCCTGTTTATGTTTGCCGGTGTGGAAATGCATGAAGACTCGAATATAAAATGGCATAATCTTTCTGTCGCCGATGCGCTCGAGAAGCTCGGTTCCTCCCGCTCAGGACTCACCGGGGAGGAAGCCGGGGAACGGCTACGGCGGCATGGTCCCAATGAGCTAACGGAAAAAGGCAAGACCCCGGCCGTTATCGTATTCCTGCGGCAGTTCGCCAGCCCGCTCATCTACATTCTGTTGATCGCTGTGCTGGTCGAGTTTTTCATAATGCATAAAGCCACCGACGCTGCCGTGATCATGGTAGTGCTGACCATCAACGCGGTGATCGGATTTGTACAGGAGATGCGCACCGAGCGCGCCATGGAGGCCCTCAAGAAGCTGGCCGTGCCGCACGCCAGGGTCATCAGATCAGGATCCGTCGCAGATACGGTCGCTGCCCACTTGGTTCCGGGCGATGTGATATTGCTTGAGGCGGGCGATAAGGTGCCGGCCGATGCCAGGTTGATCGAGTCGGCCAGCCTCTCGATCGATGAATCTATCCTGACAGGTGAATCGGTGCCCGTGGAGAAGTTCACCGAGGCTATAGAGGGTGAAGCAGCGGTGGCCGACATGGGCAACATGGTGCATATGGGTTGCGCCGTGGTCAACGGGCGCGGCTATGCCGTGGTGACCGCCACCGGCATGAACACGGAGATCGGCACAATTACTGCCCGTATACAGGACGTCAAGCCGCCTCCAACGCCGCTGCAGCGCAATGTTTCGAGACTGGGCCGTTATATAGGCATACTCGTGCTTACCATCATAACCATTCTGATCATCACCGGCCTGTTCCAGGGGTATACATTCGACGAGCTATTTGCCCTGGCAATTGCCGCCGCAGTATCAGCCATCCCCGAAGGCCTGCCCGTGATGGTAACGGTGGTGCTGGCGCTTGGTATCAGGCGCATGGCGCAGAGAAATGCCCTGATCAGAAAACTGCCCGCCGTGGAAACCATGGGCGCGGTCAATGTTATCTGCTCCGATAAGACCGGAACACTCACCGAGAGCGAGATGACGGTGCGCAATATGTATATCGCGGGACGGTCTATCGATGTTACCGGCGCGGGCTATCGGCCTGACGGGGAGTTTCTTGAGAGCGGTGTGAAGCTGGAATCCGTCGGCGACGATGATTTACTGCTGGCGTTGAGGATATGCGCTTTGTGCAATGACTCCTCACTCCGTTTGGAGGAAGGAAAATACCGTCTGATGGGCGATCCTACCGAGGGAGCGCTGCTGGTCGCCGCACTCAAAGGGGAACTGAGCCAGGATGCGCTGCAGAAGGAGCAGCCGCGGCTGGCCGAGCTTCCGTTCTCCAGCGAAAAACGCTATATGGCCACACTGCATCCCTGCGTTGACGGCAAGGCTATAACGTTTGTCAAAGGGGCGGAGGACAGGATACTGGCTCTCAGCCGGCGCGTATTGGAGAAAGGACAGGTCGTCGACCTCACGCCCGATAAACGCGCGGAGATAGAGAGGATTAATCTTGCCATGGCATCAAGGGCTCTGAGGGTGCTGGCCCTGGCCTATGCGGACTGCTCTCCCGCTCCGGAAAAGCTTTCACACGAATTCCTGGACGGTTCTCTCATACTGGTGGCACTGGTCGGCATGATCGATCCGCCCAGAGCGGAGGCAAAAAAAGCCGTGGCCGATTGTAAGGCAGCCGGCATCAAGGTAATGATGATCACCGGCGATCAGACGGCTACTGCAACGGCAATCGCCTCCGAGCTTGGTCTGCCGGGGGGAGATGCCCTCACCGGCCTGGAGCTTGATGCTCTGAGCGACGATGAGATAAAGGAGCGTATTGAACATATCAGCGTCTTCGGACGCGTGGAGCCGATGCACAAGCTCAGGATTGTCGATACCCTCAAGTCGAAGGGCTATACGGTGGCCATGACCGGTGACGGTGTCAACGATGGCCCCGCATTGCGATCCGCGGATATAGGCATCGCCATGGGTATCAAGGGAACCGACGTTGCCCGCGAAGCCGCGGATATGGTGCTGACCGACGACAACTTCGCATCCATCGTGTCTGCTGTGGAGGAAGGCAGGGTCATCTTCAGTAACATTCGACGCTCAGTTTTCTACCTGCTGAGCACCAGCATCGGCGAGCTGTTTCTCTATATCGCCGCCATCATAGCAGGTATGCCGCTGCCTCTGGTGGCGGTGCAGATACTGTGGGTCAACCTGGTTACAGACGGTGTCTGTACCATTCCGCTGGGCATGGAGCCCAAACACAGCAATGTGCTGGCGGAGCCGCCGCGCAGGGCGAAATCCGGCATTCTCTATAACGGCATGCTGTGGAGGATCATCTTTATGGCACTGATTATGTCGATGATCACATTCTCCATCTTCGGCTGGTCGCTGGCCGGCGCCGGACTGGAAAAAGCTCGCACCATCGCCTTTACGCTGCTTGTGGCTTTCCAATGGTTCAATGCGTTGAACGCCCGCTCCGACCGGCAGTCTATTTTCAGGTTGGGATTTTTCAGCAACCGTCCGCTGATAGGCGGCATAGCGCTGGCCGTGCTGCTGCAGATAATGGTTATCTACCTGCCGCCGTTGCAGCAGGTTTTCTACACGGTGCCGCTGGACCTGTCTGACTGGGGACTGATCGTATTAATTGCGCTGACACTGCTGGCAATTGATGAGCTGCGCAAGCTGATCGCGCCATCGCTTTTCAATCGCGGCAAGTAGCTCAGGACTTAAGCTATCGGGAGTTCGTGGTGTGATCTTTGATATCGTGCAGCAGCAGCGCCAGAACGAAGGCGATGGCAAACAGAATGGTGATCGCGGTCATGTTGAAGAGGAAAACGATGGGTATGCCGCTTATCTGTCCGCCCAGCATCAATATCCCGTTGGAGGTTGCCTCCGGGACGGGATGGGTCTTCTCGACTGCATAGGTCAGGCCCACTGGCATGGCGGAGATGAGGAAGAAGCCGAAAACGAAGCCGCATGCTCCCAGGAGCCAGATGGAGGAGAAGTACTGCAGGAAAAAGGAGAGCGGTACAGCCACACCGGCAGCCATGACAAGGAAGATCTTGCGCTTCTGGTACTTGTCGGACAGCGCCGACAGTATGAAGGCCCCGCACATGCCGCCGATCACCATCAGCCCGCCTACTATCCCCGCGGCCAGCGCCGTGTCGATATCCAGCGAACGTTCCTTGAAGATGGCATCGATCTTGGTCAGTATAGCGGTGAATGCGCCGACGCCGATTAAAAATATCGCCAGCAGCAGCAGAAAGTCGCGGTTTTTAAACAGCGCTTTTAAGCCGATGGTCATGGTCACCTTTTTCTCGGCGGCAATGGGATTGGGAGGCACTTTAGGCTTGTCTTTTACCAGCGCCAGGAAGAGTATCATCCCGACCAGAGAGGGGATGCCGTAAGCATAAAGTATTACGTCGATTCCCTGCCTGACAGCTCCCATGCTCCTGTAATGCGCCAGGATGAAGTCTGTAGCGAACATAACGACCGCGAAGCCGATGAACATGGACATGGTCTGCAGTCCCGATGCCAGTGCCTCCTCGTCCTGGGGGAACCAGTTTGATGCCAGCTTGGTGAAGGCGCTGAGTATGAACGGCTGCGCAATGGCGCCACAGATCATGCAGACCAGCAGCCAGGTATAGTCCGGCGCGAAAATGCGTCCGAAGCCGCATATCCCCACCAGAATGACGCCGATCCCCGCGCCCTTTTTCAGCCCGAATTTGTCGATGCACCAGGCGGCGGGCAGGCAAAAGGGTATCCAGGAGACCATGGCCAGTATGGCCAGCAGATCGATGGCATCGATATCTCCCCCGCTGAAAATGGCCGCCGCATCCCTGGCAATAGGGGCGAAGGTCATCCACATGATCTGCGACATGGCGATGTTGAGCATAAAAACTCCCAGCACCACCCAGCGATAGGGGGACACTGACGATTCGGTTATCTGCATGAAGCCTCGCAACCTATCATATCAGATTTGTCCCCACTGCATCACCCGTTCCGGGATTATACTGAGGCACTATGCTTACGATATTGAAAAAGCCGGCCGCAGTCGTCGCTGTCACGGCGATTATCGTCAGCGCATTCCTTTCCTGCGTTGGAACACCTGCTCCTCAGAGTGTGCCGGTCGAGATAACCATACTGCATATCAACCACACCTACCCCCGCGGGCTGCGCATAACTGCTCGCAGAACAGCTCATACCCTTCCAGATGACTTGCACCCCTCCGCTTGACAGTTTTTAAATTAACTGTTATATAAATAATATAACAGTTATCACTGGATAGGTAGTTTCGTGCTGATATCGATCAATGAGCAGGATTACAGGCCGGTTTACGTGCAGATCGTGAACCAGGTCAAGCAGCAGATACTGGAGGGAAATCTGAAGCCGGGGGACGAGCTGCCCTCGGTCAGGGAGCTGGCCTCCAGCCTGGGCATTAACATGCATACTGTCAGGCGTGCATATCTGGTGCTGCGCGATCAGAAACTGCTGGTCTTCAGGCTGGGGCAGCAGGCCAGGGTGGCCAAGCTGCGCAGCCGTCCGGCCGGCAGCGCCGAGGTCGCTGCAGTTATCGGAGAGCGGCTGCAGGAGTTAATTACCGAGGCTTTTCTGCTCGGCCTGTCCAGAGATGATTTTCGCCAGATAGTCGATAAACAGATCAACATGCGTGTAAAGGAGTCATAATGAAGTTCAAATTCATACACCCGCTCTGGACACATATCCCGGCCGTGCTCGCCCTGCTGGCGGGAATGTCATTCACACTTATGGCGCTGCCGCTGCCGGACCCCGCGCCGCTGCATTTCGGATTTGACGGCCGGCCGGATAAATTCGGATCGCCCTGGATGAGCACGGTCTGGATGGCGGGCATCGCCATCCTGTACATCATTCTTTCAGTCATGCTGGACGAAAACTGGGCGCGCCAGGAGAAGGAAAAGACCTTCAACTGGATTGCCCTCCTCGATGACGTCACAGTGGCTGCGCTGGCCACCGTGCAGATCACTTACGTGAACATGCTGGCGTCTTCGCATTACACTTACCAGTTTCCCTGGCTGGAGACGCTCATTGCAGTTGTTCTGGCGGGCGGCGCCGCCGCCTTGCTGGAGTGGAAAAGGTCCTACCGGCGCTGGGAGACGGGCTTCCAGGTTGAGGACGTCAGCCAGGTTAAAGCGGAGGTTGAGAGGATCGTAAAGGCGGGACAGCCGCTGGTCTACTGGGAGGTGCAGAGTCCCGTCTATTCAAATGTACTGGCGGTGGTCGTGCCGGTACTGATGGTTGTCATCGGCGCTACTGCCTGGTCCGAGGTGCCCTGGCTCTCTGTGTTTATCGCCCTGATCGCTATAGCTATGACGCTGATCTACGGGGGATTCCGCACCTTGGTCACGCGGGAAAACATTACCGTCAGGATGGGAATGCTGGGCATTCGCCTGCTGGAACTCAGGACCGCGGATATATCAGCGGCCGGGGTACATACCTTCGCACCGCTCAAGGATTTCGGCGGATACGGGATAAGGTTTAATCGTAATATGAGAGGCTATTTCCTCAGGGGCAACCGCGGCGTTAAGATCACCACTAACGCGGGTAAGAACTACCTCATCGGCTCGGACCATGCGGAGCGCCTGGACGCGGTGATAAACGCCGTCATAGCATAGTTAGCGCCTGTTCGACTCTCAGGAGCTGAGCTCGGATGTGCAGTTGGGACAGCGCACAGCCTTAACCGGTATCGACATCGCGCAGAACGGGCAGTCCTTGTTGGCAGGGGCTGCGTCCTTCTTGGGCGCCTGGAGATGGGTTATGGGGCGCACTATAAAGAAGAATACTACTGCGGCTATGATCAGGAAGTTGATCAGGGTGTTGATAAACAGGCCGTAGTTGATCGTCACAGCGCCGGCCGTCTGGGCGGCCGTCAACGAGGTGTAGGGACCGGGAGGTGTGCCTTCCTTCAGCACAACGGCCAGGCTGGAGAAGTCGATATTGCCCAGCACCAGGCCGATGGGAGGCATGATGACGTCCTTGACTACCGAGTTTACGATGGCGCCGAAGGCTGCGCCGATGATGATGCCGACCGCCATGTCGACCACATTGCCCCGCATAATAAACGCCTTGAAATCGGCCAGCATGCTCGAGTTGAGCACTTTTTTGGCGTGATGCAGCGGTTTCATTGACCACCTCCTGTAATCAGATTTCATCCGACTATATATACTGACCGGATAAACCGGTTATTTCAGACCATGCACGATGGAGCGGGCGATCATGGCCCATACCATGGGGTCCCCGCTGGCGCCGTTGTGCACCACGATGGCATTATGCGACGGGCTGATATAGATGATCTGGCCGCCCGGGCTGCCGGTGGCCGTGTAATCGTAGGTGCCGTCCTCATTGACGATGCCCCACCAGTGGTATTTATAGTATCCACCCGCATCTTTCCAATTCGGGTCGTTCATCCACGGCCTTTTATCGTTGGGATCAGGCGAGGTGGCCTCTTTGCCCCAGCCTATGGGAAGTATTTGCCTGCCCTCCCAGATGCCGTCTTTCAGGAATAGGCGCCCGAACTTGGCGAAGTCGATGGCCCGGGCGTTAAAGCCGCTGGCGGCCTGCTCGAAGCCGTCCTGCTCGCTGTCAAGGCTCCATGAGGCGGGGTACTCCATTCCCAGCTGTGTCCACAGCTTCTCCTCGGTGTAGGCGGATATAGTTTTATGGCTGGTGCGCTCTATTATCAGGGCCTCCAGCAGCGGGTAGTAGTCGTCGTAAAGAAAATAGGCGCCCACCGGTTCCCTGCCCGCATGCAGCTTCAGGATGTGGGACCGTGTATTGGGGAGATAGTACATCAACGCCTCGTCGTAAAAAGGTTGAGATAGAATAAATGCATCCTTTGGCAGCAGGTTGAAGGCGATGCCCGAGTTCATCACCAGCAGGTCCCTGATCGTCATCTCGTCCAGCCCACGGCCTTTGAGCTCGGGCAGGTAGCCGACCATCTTATCGTCCAGGCTGTGAATATAGCCGTCCTGCACTGCCAGCCCTACCAGCGTAGACGTGATCGACTTGGCCATGGAGAACGAGCGCTGGACCGAATCCTGGCTGTAGCCGTTCAGATATTTCTCGTACAGGACCGTGTCGTCCTTGATCACGATGAAGGCCGTGGAGTCCGACTGCGCCAGGTAGGGCTCGAAGTCGATCGTTTGCGTGTTACCGGCGGGATAGGTGAAACACAGTTGCCCTATTGTGAGGGGCTGCTCCGCCCTGGTGAAAATAAAGGGCGGCGGCTGGTTGGAAACAGCCCTTGACGGAAATACACGTTGATAGTCCTGAATGGTGGCCTCGTTGTAAACCAGCACGCGGTAGGCGTAGGTGGGACCGTACATGATGGTGATGGTGGCCATCAGACCGAGAAACAGCACCAGCGGCACGCCCAGGATAATGCAGGCCGCGATCAAAAGTCCCCTCTTCCACTTTGCAGGTGAACCGGACATCTCAACCTCCTCCTGTTGAACTATGCAACTACTTTACCACGGCCTGACTATTTGATAAAAGCGGAGCCATGTGGCGCATGTGACGAAACGGTGGTTGATACACGGCGGGCATTTCGTGCTAAAATGTTTAAGGCGTAACTCGATGGACAGGACAAACGCTGTGGATCTGGTCAAGGGAGCCCGGGCGGGCTCTCATTTCTGTCTCTTCTACAAATCTTCCAACGACCTTGTGGACCTGTTGTCCGAGTATTTCAAATCCGGCATAGAGAAGGGCGATTTCTGTATCTGGGTAACCTCCGAAGGCGGTGTGGAGGAAAAGGCGAGGTCCAATTTGCAGAATTCACTGTCCAAACCGCTTGCACAGCAGATAGGTTCTCAGATCGAGTTCATTCCTTATTCCGATTGGTACCTGCGTGGCGGCACCTTTGATCCCGAGCGGG
>JBAZLT010000008.1:0-15083 GCA_041650115.1 Dehalococcoidia bacterium
CAATGCCGTGGTGGTGCCTATTGCCCTGGTAGCGATCATCGGATCGCCAGCCGGAGGTTTTCTTGCGGATTTTTGGTTCAAGAAGAATCCCAGAGGAAGAATTTACCTGCCTGTGATCACCAATGTCCTCGCCACCGTTTTTTTAGTGGCAGCCTTATTTCTACAGCTTAAAGGTCCGTTAGGTATGGCTTTTATTATTATTTACGGCCTCTTATTCGTGATGGCTGTGCCCTGCATAATGGCAATCATTCAGGACGTTGCGCCTGCAGCGCAAAAGGGCACGGCCTGGGGTGCAATAATACTGGGGTATTATGGCATTGGCGGTTGGAGCCCCTATATTGTCGGTGCGATCTCCGATGCATTGGGGCAGGATGCGCAGGCACTGGGCACCGCCCTTACTATTGCAGGTATGGGCGCCGTGCTGGGTGCCATCTGTTTCATAATAGCTTCAAAATCATATATCGCAGATATGGATAAAATAAAACACGAGCAGGTGATGGCCGAGAAATAAGAACCAAGATAAAATCGGTTAAAAGAAATACAGCAGTCGAGGGGTAATAATAATCTGAATAGATAAAACCTTCAGAATAAGTAGTTGGCTCCAGGATCGCTAATACGTACTTAATATTGAATTGCCGCGGTTGTCTAATTATCTTCTATCGTAACTTGACTATTTGCTCGTGAAAGGTATTACCAGATAGTTATCAATCGCTTCTTCATAAGTTTGATCCTTTAATAGTTGTTTGAATTGCATTACTACTTTCTCGGGCGGATCAACATTACCATTTTTAAGCGACTTGATTGTATCGATAGACACGTCAAAGAAATTTGCTAACCCGTTATCAGAATTAATGGGGGGATTCCAATTCACTTTCCTTTGAAAATAGTTGACAATATAATTGTAGGCTCTTACACGGTTAGCTTTAAGTGCTTTCGCAGAAAGATCTGTCATATTTATATCCTAAATGATTATTATTTAAGTATAGCAAATATGACTGAAAAGATATATAATGCAATCGATTGAATTAGGTTGAAGATGTAAGACTGGTTGTTGTTCTTCCTTGTAGATATCTAGTGACATGGTATGCCAAGCACTAAAATCGTTGGATAGTAAACCATTGCGCGATCATGACTCACAATTTGAATATAGGTTAATGAGTTGTAACGGCGTGTAAGTTATCGATACTCAGTTCCTACGATTGACAATCCTGCTATACTGAAATAATCATCGTCTGGGAGGTTGTGCATGGAAGATAAGATTCTTGCATCAATCCTCGATGATTTGTGCAAATCCAAATCGGAAAGCGAAGTTGTAGAATTCAAAGAAGCAAAGATTGGTTATGACTTTGATAAGATCGGTAAATATTTTTCAGCTTTAAGCAACGAGGCAAATCTTAAAGGCCACTCACATGCTTGGCTCGTTTTCGGGGTAGAGGATAAACATCACCGTATAGTTGGCAGTCAGTATCGTAATAAGAGAAATCAACTAGATAAGTTAAAAGGCGAAATTGCTAATAAAACTACTGACAGAATCACATTCATTGAGATTTATGAAATTAAATTTGAAGTTGGACGAGTCGTCATGTTCCAAATACCAGCGGCGCCAAAGGGACTACCCGTTGCATTTGAGGGTCACTATTATGGACGAGATGGCGAGGAATTGTCCCCACTAAATATCGAGGAACTGGAGCGCATACGTTCGCAGGCTAAAGTGCAGGATTGGAGTGCTGCAATTGTAGATGAAGCGACTGCTGATGATCTCGATAACCAGGCACTTTCAATTGCTCGTATTAATTACAAAAACAAGTTCCCGAACCTCGCTTCAGAAGTCGACTCTTGGGACACAATTACATTCTTGAATAAAGCTAAAATTACGATAAAAGGCAAGATAACACGAGCAGCTATTATTCTGCTCGGCAAAGAAGAATCCGAGCACTATATTAGCCCTGCGGAAGCAAAGATTCGTTGGCTTTTAAAAGATTTGAGCGGGAATGATAGCGACTATTCAGTTTTCGTATGTCCGTTATTGCTCGCAGTTGACCAAGTCTACGCTAAAATACGTAACTCCAAATATCGTTATCTCAAAGAAGGTACCCTTTTCCCGGAAGAAATCGATAAATACGAACCGTTTGTAATACGAGAGGCGATCAATAATTGCGTTGCACATCAGGATTATTCAGAGGGTGGTCGAATAAATGTTATTGAAATGGATGATCAATTAACCTTCACTAATCGCGGCAGCTTTATACCAGGTAGTGTAGAGAAAGTTATACACGAAAACGCGCCCGAAGAACGATACCGTAATCCCTTTTTAGCGACGGCCATGTTCAATTTGAAAATGGTTGATACTGTGGGTAGTGGAATTAGAAAAATGTTTAACTATCAGAGACAACGTTATTTTCCATTACCAGACTATGATCTTACGGGAGGTAGAGTTAAGGTCACAATAATCGGTAAAGTACTGAATATGGATTACGCCCGTATACTCGCTCTAAACTCTAGTTTGTCACTAGAGGATATTATGCTTTTAGATAAAGTACAGAAAAAAATACCGATAGCAGAATTGGCTGCAAAACATCTAAAATCACATAGACTCATTGAGGGAAGACGACCCAATTATTTTCTTTCAAAGGATGTATCACAAATAGCAGGCCAGAAAGCTGTTTATACAAAGTATAAGGCCTTTGACAAGACCTATTATCTTGACCTGATATTGAAAGCAATAGACCAACATAAAGCTTTAGAGCGTAAGGATATAAATGAATTACTATTGAACAAGTTGCCCGATTGGATGAACGATAAACAAAGACAAACGAAAATAAGTAACTTGCTTGCAGAATTACGCAAAACTGGGCAAATACAAAATAGCGGAAGCGACAAACGACCTGTGTGGAAGAGAATGAGTAATAATTAGCAAATATTAGTAAAATAATTTGTAACCACGAGTGAACAATTGCTAAATACGAGTGAGAATAATTTGTAATTAATAAGTATTTATAGTTTGAACGGTGATCCCTAAATTCCAGGAAAAGAACCATTTTCGCAATATAAATGTAGATGCAGCAACAACCATTAAATATACAAACGTTGACCCTCCCCCGATAAACTAGGCCATTTGCTCTTAGAGTTTTCCTGTTATCCAATCGTATAAGTATTTTATTAGCACCCCTCTGAGCCATGTTCTCCGTTCAGACATAGTTCTCCCCTTTATGGCAGAATAAAGGTGAAAATGAATTGTGCATCTTGCGAAATCAACAACGCGTTGACTTGAACGAAAATCAGAATTAACTAACTTTCAGTAGGCCAAGAAAATATGTTGCTGGGAAATTTGATGGGGCTGTGTGTGACTGAATATATAAATGGCTGAACTTCTCATTAAACTTATGAAGACCACGCGACCAATCATCCATGCCAGGATTTTTCGTAGCTAATATAAATATATATTTATCTCCTTCAACAACATCCTGTAGCTTGACAACATCATTGTAGATACCAATATTTTTATCGATAAAGTAATTTTGAGCTTTCCACAACTCACCTTTTTGGTGACCTATTTGAAAATGTTTCAACTCAATCCAAACCTTAGTACTATCAAATAGCTGCAATTCATAGTCAATTCTTTTACGCCCCTGGATAGTTCGAAATTTTGGTGAAGATTCCGGCCAATAATTTAGTAATATCCCATATGCCTTTTCGGCCTCAAAAAAGGGCAGCAATTCTCCCTTTAGCCATCCTTCCACTTGTACAGCACAGTGATCAAACAACTTCATATGAAGCTCATGCTCACTCAAGATTGATCTAAAGCGGCCGATAACATCTATCATATAATTTAAAGTATCCATATTGACATCTTATAAAATATTCTGCATCAAATGAAAATTAAAGCTGCAGTGTAAATGATCGATTCAGTCTTATAACCTGTGCAGTCTATCATTATTGTACTGCTAAATATTTACTCAAGTCTGACCTGCTCTCGATCAATCTTCCACATGTTTTAGAGCAGGAAAGTGCTGAGCAAACGACTTGTGTACCCTTCTCCAGTGTTCCATATCTAGCCTCTTTTGGCAGCGCACCACATTGATCACTTCATAGCCAGATTCCGCTAATGCATTCGCAAGCTTTTTCTCAAGAGCAGCTACCACATCTCTCGGTGCCTTATGCATCTGCATATCAACAGCTTCAGAGAATATCGGACCGTACGCAACCAAGCGAAATGAAAAGCAACGCTCAGGAGAAATACCGCGCCTCTCTAGGTTCTGTCTAAGCATATTCTGCGTCTTCTGGTAACTCAGGTGCTGTCCTGTCCGTTGGTACGGAGATGTTGCGTGTGGTGAGCCACTATCTCCGGTACGCCCGACATAATGTACCTTCTTGCCATGCGGTGTGATAATTTCCCATACGTATAACCAGAATCCACGTTGTAGGATTGCACCATCAAAGCTGAGCGTATGAATCATCGTTTTCATTTCGCTGTTCCTTTGATAGTTTCAGTTTTGAAGACAAGCACATGACGCCTAATGCACTGCACATAAAAGTGACAGCCACACGCGATAAGATCGAAATCAGAAATACCGTTCCGGCTGATTACGTTACCACTGAACAAACATGGGCATGACTACGTGGTCGTAGTTGTCCACGCCCACCGGCCGGATAACGCCCGGATTGGAGGGGGTGGTGACCTCCAGTGAGACCTGCGCCTGCTTCACTACCGACAGCACGTCCGCCAGGTAGCGGGCGTTGAAGGCAATCTTAGCCGCCTCGCCGTCCACCAGCGCATCTATCTCACCCACGTTGTCGCCGATCTCATCGGCGCGCGCGGAGATGGTTATCTTGCCCGCCTCCACCGTAGCACCGGGCGTAACGATTACCCTGGCGATGCCGCTGCCATCGCGGGCGAAAATGGCGGCCATCTTGATGGCGCGCAGGAACTCTGCCACATCGATGCGCGCCTTGGTGCCGTAGGTCTGCGGTATAAGCTGCGAGTAATTGGGGAAGGTGCCCTGTATGAGCTGCGAGACCATCTCAATACCCTTGAGCTTGAAAAGGACCTGGCTCTTCTGCGCGTTGAGATTTATCTCGATCTCCTGATCGTCTGCGCCCATCAGGCGGTTAAGCTCGTGATAGGCCTTGGCCGGTATGATCATGGCCACCTTCTCTTTAACCGCCTTGGACAGCTCGGTGCGATGGACGGCCAGCCTGAACCCATCGGCGGCGGCCATGGTCAGCTTGTTGCCCTCGAACTCTGTCTGCACTCCTGTGAGAACCGGCCGTGACTCCTCTGTAGCTGCAGCAAATGCGACCTGGCTGATAGCCTGCTTTAGGTCCTCGGCTTTGACCTTGGTGCTGAAGCCGTCGCCCACCTGGGGGATAGGCGGGAAATCGGCTGCATCAAGCCCGTTGATCCTGGCCTCGTAGCGCCCGCACTTGAGCTCCATCGTATGGTGCTTGAGGTTAAGGTTGATGACATCGCTGGGAAGGGAGCCAACGAACTCGGTCAGCACGCGTGCAGGAATTGTTATGGAACCCTCGCTCTCGATCTTTGCACCGATCCAGCAACTGATGGCTATCTCGAGATTGGTAGCCGCCAGCTTGAGCTGGGATTCATCGGTGGAAATAAGCACATTCTGAGTAATGGGCAGCGTCGTCCTGGATGCCACCGCCCTGCCTATGATGCCGAGGCCTTTATTAAGGTTTTCCTGCAGACACGACAGCTTCATAGAAATCCCCCCGTAATGAATTTGACCTCAGTATACATTCCCCCTTTTTCTAAGTCAATGCCAAAAATAATATATACTGTGTTCTGGATATTGTAAACAACGATATATAGTGGTATAAATACTTCCGATTTCTCGCCGGGCAAGGAGGTCAGTATGTATCCGCTACAGGGAATGAAGGTGCTTGATTTCTCACATTCGGGAGACGGCCCGACCTGCGGCTTGATGCTGGCGCAGGCCGGCGCCGAAGTGATAAAAATTGAGCCTTTCAAGGGTGATCCCTTTCGACACGGGCTGGCCGCTATAATGTTCAACAATATCAACCGCAACAAGCGCAGCCTCGCACTCAACCTTCAAGCGCCTGATGGCAAAGAAATCGCACATATACTGGCGGCTCGGGCAGATATCCTGCTTGAGAGCTACACCCCCGGTGTGGCGGACAGGCTGGGCATCGGCTACAATGAGATAGAAAAAATCAATCCACGGATTATTTATTGTTCGATTTCCGGCTTCGGCCAGTCCGGGCCTTACAGGCATAAGCCGGCCTACGACCCGGTAGTCCATGCCATGTCAGGCATGCTGTCGATCACGGGGGAAGCGGACGGCCCGCCGGTGCGCATACCGTCCAATATCATAGGCCTCCCTACTGCATTCCTGGCCGCTTACGGCATCCTGCTGGCTGTCATATCGCGTGAGAAAACCGGCAAAGGGCAAAGAATTGACGCAGCTTTCTTCGACACTGCAGTCTATTTCATGGCGGCCTTTGTCGCCGGCTATGAATTAACAGGTAATGTCCCAGCCAGGATGGGATCAGCCAACCCCGCCTTCGTCCCCTACCAGTGTTTCCTCTCGGCAGACAGGTATGTGTTCATCGGCGTTACCAACGACAGGTTCTGGCAATCTTTCTGCCGGGTACTGGACCTGAATGACCTTGCACACAATCACGACTATTCGAGCGCTGAAAGCAGGCTGGCGCACCGCGTCGAGCTGGTCAAGGCAATATCCACCACTCTGCGAAAGCTGCCCTCCAGCGAGATAATCCGTAAGCTGGAGGCAGCCAATGTCCCCTGCGCACCCGTGCAAGAGATACCGGAAATACCTGACGATCCTCAGGTGGCAGCAAGGCAGATCTTCTTCGACATGGATTACCCGGATGTCGGCAGGATCAAGCTCGCCAACCTTCCCGCATGGCCCTCAGGTATAGAACGCGTGACGGCCGTCAGAGCGCCGCGCCTAGGGGAGCACACGGTCGAGATTCTCAGAGAGCTCGGATATGACAGCGCCGGAATTGACGCACTTGCGCAGAAGAGGGTAATCTTAAAGAACTAATATCATGGATATCATTCCGGCTATCGACCTCAAAGGCGGAAAATGCGTACGTCTCTACCAGGGCGACTACAGCAAGGAGACCGTGTTTTCAGTCGACCCCGTAGCCACCGCGCTCAAATGGCAGGAGCAGGGCGCCTGCTGGCTGCACCTGGTTGACCTGGACGGGGCAGCCGCGGGTGAGGTCCGCAACACAAAAGCCATCGAGGATATCGTAAAAAACACCAGGCTCGAGGTGGAACTGGGCGGCGGCATCAGACGCGCCGACGTTGTGGAACAGCTCATCAAGCTGGGCGTGAAACGCGTAATCCTGGGCACGGTAGCCGTCGAGCAGATCGAATTGACCAAGCGCATCATCAAAAGGTTCGGAGAGGCGATCGTGGTAGGCATCGACGCCCGCGACTCGTATGTTACCACGCACGGCTGGATGCAGATATCAACCATGACCGCGCTGGACCTCAGCCAGGCCATGGCCGCTATCGGCGCCAGGCGCATCATCTACACGGACGTCAAACGGGACGGCACGCTGACCGAGCCGAACTATGAAGCAACGGCCGAGCTGGTGAACAAGCTGAAGATACCGGTGGTAGCCTCGGGCGGCATATCGTCCATCGAGCATATCAGGAAGCTGGCGACACTGGGAGTTGAGGGCGTCATTATCGGCAAGGCGCTCTACACCGGTGATATCGACCTCAAGGAAGCCCTGGCCATTTCCTGATGCAGCCGCCGGGCAGCTATTAATACAGGAGCATTTCTATGTTGAAATTCGACGAAAAGGGACTTATACCCGTTATCGTGCAGGACGTAAAGGACGGAACGGTGCTCATGCTGGGCTATGCCAGCAAAGAGTCACTCAGACTCTCGCTGCAGAAAGGCGAGATGGTCTTCTACAGCCGCAGCCGCAAGCAGCTCTGGCACAAGGGCGAGACCTCGGGCAACGTATTGAAGGTGAAATCGATCTCAAAGGACTGCGACTCGGACACCCTGCTGGTACGGGCCGAGCCGGCCGGCCCCACCTGCCACACCGGCGAACGAAGCTGTTTCTTCACGGGATTCAGCGAAAAGGATTTAGAGTAGGGTAGCGAAACGTTCTTGAGCACTATTGCGGGTACACAGGATTGCCGCGCCCTTCGGGCTCGCAATGACGATGGAAAAAAAGGCCGCAATGGCGGCGGAAAATTCGGATTTCAATGAAATTACTCATCGTGTGCGGCTCGCCCAGAAACGGCAATACCGAGTGGATGCTGAAAAGTCTACAGGGCCTGGCGCTGGAGGACGGCGCCGAGGCGGAACTTATCCTGCTGCGAAAGCTCGACATTAAAATGTGCAACGGCTGCCTGGCCTGTGAAGCAGGCGGCAAGAAGAGGAAGGGCCTCTGCTCCATCAAGGACGACATGCAGAGCATATATCCCAAGCTGATGCAGGCGGACGCCATCGTCTTCGGCACACCTGTCTATTTCGAGATGGTCTCAGGGCTGCTGAAGAACTTCATGGACAGGACCTGCCCCGTCTGGCCCAGGCTGGAGGACAAGCGTTTCGCAGGCGTAGCCGTGGCCGAGGAAGGCATCGGCACGGCTATCGACAACCTGAAAACCTATGCGGCCGTGTGCGGCATGAACTGGGCGGGGTGCGTTACAGCCCTGGCTAAAAAGCCGCGCGAGGTCGGCAAAAGCGAGGGCCTGGGCGAAGAGTTGGTTGGACTGTATCAGGCTTTAAAAGAAACCTGAATATTTAGATTGCTTCGTCGCCTGCGGCTCCTCGCAATGACGTGCTGAATATTCTATCTGCCTTTGAAATCGGGCTTCCTCTTCTCTTTGAACGCCCGGTTGCCCTCAATGGCATCTTCGGACTGATAGCATTTCTTGATCAGCCGGTCGATCTCCTGCTCCACGGCGCTGTCCAACTTCTGGTAATGGAAAAGCTGGTTGATCAGGTACTTGGTACCCTGCACGGCCAGCGGCGCCTTATCAGCGATCTCCTGCGCCAGAGTGTTCACCGTTGCGTCCAGCTCGGCACGGGAGACCAGAGCATGCAGCAGGCCGATCTCTTTAGCCCTGGCAGCCGGCACGAACCGCGCGGTTAAGAACAGCTCCTTGGTAGCCGGCACGCCGATCAGGTTGATCAGGCGCTGGATAGATTGCGGATAATATACCCAGCCGAACTTGACGGGCGGAATGCCCATCCTGGCATTGTCTGAGGCTATTCTGAAATCGCAGGTCGTTGTAATATCGCAGCCCGCTCCCAGGGCGTCCGCATGTATCCTGGCTATGATGGGTATGGGGCAGCTGACCAGGCTGTTTAGTGCATCCGCCAGCGCTTTGTCGGCCACTTCCCTCTGGCTGTTGACAAACGTAAGGTCCATACCCGCGCTGAAGGCCATTTCGCCCGCGCCTGTAAGGATGATAGCCCTGGTCTTGCCCTCTTTCACCAGCTCGCTCAGGCCGCCGGTTATGCCGCTCAGTACCTCGTAGTTCAGAGCGTTTCTCTTGTCGGGCCTGTTGATGGTGATGGTGCAGACATGATCCTTACGCTCGATTATCAGCTCGCCGCTCATTTTTTACTCCTTTTTTCAGAACTATTTCGTGTCTCTTTGCCGAAAAGCGAGGGGAGGACGGTTTCGATAATCCGGCTCAAAGCTGCATAGGGGCTGATCTCGCCTTTCTCGATTTTTCCCCCTATTTTTTTTACCTCGTCTTCGGCCAGAATTTTGGCCCTGATATCCTCCAGTATTCTCTGCTCGAGTAAAACCTGGAACTGCTGCAGGCGCTGTCGCCCGCGCCTCTTTTCCAGCAAGCCGCTGCTCTCAAGCATCCGTCTGTGCAGTAATGTTTGATCGAGCAGCTCTTTCGTTCCTTCGTTGACATCCGCACGGCACTTTAGAACCGGTATCTGCCATGGCTCTCCCTTCTTAGCCAGATCGATCGTTACGCTCAGATTGTTGACCAGTTCATCGGCGCCAGCCAGATCCGACTTGTTGACCACGAATATATCGGCTATCTCCATTATGCCGGCCTTCATGAACTGAATACTATCCCCTGAACCGGGCACCAGGACCACGACGACGGTGTCCACATGGCCGGCGATATCCAGCTCGCCCTGCCCCACGCCGACCGTCTCAAGCAGTATATAGTCCTTTCCCGAGGCGTCGACCAGGTCGATAATCTCTCCGATGGTGCCCGTCAAACCGCCTTTTACGCCCCTCGTAGCCAGGCTGCGTATGAATACGCCTTCATCGGTGTAATGCTTCTGCATGCGTACCCGGTCACCCAGTAAGGCGCCCCCTTTAAAGGGGCTGGTCGGGTCCACAGCCAGCACCGCCACGCTCGAGCCCCTCTCCCTTAACAGCGTGGTAAGGCCGTTGACCAGTGTGCTCTTGCCGGCCCCGGGAGGTCCCGTTATGCCTATGCGATACGCCTTCCCAGGCTGCGCTGACAGCGACTCCATAATCTCGGGAACCTGTGCACTGTCCTTTTCCACAAGGCTGATGAGCCTGGCCAGCGTCAGATCGTCGCCGGGAGGAAATCCACCGGTATCCCGCCCGCTCAAATGCGCACACCCTCCGTTTTCCGCTTGTGCATGCATCTATCCTCCCGATACATATCCGTGCGGATCCAACAATCTCAGCAGCGCGAGTTCCCGTTGATCGGGAGTGTCCATGCATGTTATTTTTGCGGCCGCTTTTACCTTCCAGCCGCAGCTGCCCTGGATTTCATCCTGCTTACCAGCCGGACACCCGCCGCCAGCCACCTGTATGCAGTCTGTGAGAACAAACCGCCCATCGGCGCCTTTGCGGAAAACGCCCATGTCCGTAATGAGAGTGCTGACCCGGTCGCCCGGGGAGGTCAGGTAGTCCAGCTTCCCGACGCAGCGCTTCTTCGATTGCGCCGTGACCACCATCACCTCAGCGGCGCCGCTGGTATTGTCGTTGTTTCCGCCCGACCCACTGATATATATGTTCTCGCCCACCCTGGTGGTATTGATATTGCCCTTCTCATCGATTTGAGCAGCGCCGATGATGCTGAGACACTGCGCGCCCTGACCCGAGATAAGGAAACCGTACATCTCATTTGTGTCGGTCAGCATTATGGCTGAAGGCACATGCCGCACGCTCAATGCATTGGAATCGCCCGGGGCGGGCTGATATCCAAGCACCCCCGAGCCGAGTATCAGCCATATTTCAATCCCTTCCTGCTTGAGACGGTAATAGGCCAGCCAGGCAGCAAGCCCCGGCAAGCCGACACCGGCCAGCAGAACCCGGTAGCCCGCCTCCTTAACCCGCTCGGCGATTACTTTGGAAGCAGCGATAATCATGGCCTCGTTACGGCCGGCATTCTTGCCGGACACCGCAGGGGGAAGGTTGCCCTCAGCATACCTGGCAGTGAGCCCGGCCTTGAGGGCAAATATGCGTTCAAACCCGAGACGACGAGTGTATTCTTCGTGATCGCTGACATCATATATCCACTGTTTCAACCAGGCGTCCAGCGCGTCCGGCTCTCTGCTGACTTTTCTCTGCTCGAGCATAAACTCATAGTCTTCGCCATAGCTGTCAACTCCTTCGATACAGGAGAAATGGCCCTCGGGATGTGCTCCCAGCGGGCACAGGGAGACCGATTTTACCAGATAGCCAGGTATACCAACCAGGTGGGCATGACGGCGTATGAAATCGGAGTCGACTATTTTCTCGGCCGTTACGATCACGCCCCCCCTGGACGCCCTGGATCCCCACAGCGTATCCTGCGAAACGGGCGACAGGATGGTGTTGCCGTACCTGTCGGCGGCCAGGGCGTGGACGATGGCTATATCTGTGGTCAGAGCCTTGACAGCCCCGATCTTTCTGCTGCTGTCAAAGGGGTCTGTCATCTCGGTGAAGCAGCCCCTGTTCTCTTTCGCCATGCTGCTTCCGGCGATGGACCTGGTGGGCATGAAGCCCACTCCCAGCGCGCCCGCCATCAGCCTCTGCTGTATGGAATAGAGGGTCCAGTTCTCGATCTCCACCTTACCCTCACGATAGGCCCTCTGTATGACATAGCTGGGACCCGGGCTGGGGGCGGGATAGGAGCAGCCCCCCGAGATGATCTTCTTTATCAGCCCGCAGTGCACCAGGTTCAACGAGAGGTCCCATGTGAGGGACATGACAAGTGTGAAATCCGGCTGGCCGCCCCTGTACTGCCTCATGATCTCGCAAACCGCGGCGTTGGCGTTCCAGCCCAGGAAGACGGACATGCCCGCTTTAAGGTTCTTTTTCAGCGCTTCCCGCAGGCTGACTACCTTGTCCTGTCCCTGCGGCGGCGCAGAGGTGAAAATCTCCCTGAAATACTCTTCGTTTTTCATCGTAAAGCCAATTGTCTTAAACGATATATCCTGTTAGCTGTATTATATCCCTCGGTCAAATTTTCTGGCCGGCGCCGCATGCGAAGGAGAGCCGCTACTTTTTCAAAATATGAATGTTTACGCAGCCCAATCCCGTATTATGCGCCATGGCTACCTTGGGATTGTTGGGTATCTGCAGTGCGCCGCCTTCGCCCCTCAGCTGGCGGGTGAGCTCGCCTATTTCAGCGACGCCCGTAGCGCCCAGGGGATGGCCTCTCGCTATCAGGCCGCCGTCGGTATTCACGGCCACCACTCCATCTATCTTTGTTTTACCCTCGAGGAACCATCTTCCGCCCTCGCCTTCCTTGCAGTAATCAAGCGCTTCTATACAGATCGCGCCGCCGCCGGCGAAGGGCGCATGGCACTGGACTATCTTGATATCTTTAGGCCCCATTCCGCACTTTTCGTAGGCCTCCAGACCCACCCTGCGGGTCAATTTGCCCCCCTTGAAGTCGCCACCGATATGCGGGCCGGGCCCGCCCGCCAGGTCGTTATAATCAGGGGTCCCCGCAACACTCGCGGCGATGGTGATCGCCCGGCTCGCCCCGTACTGTTTGGCCTTTTTCTTGCTGCAAATGATGACCGCCGCCGCCCCGTCGCTGATAGGGCAGCTCATCAGGAGAGTAAGCGGAGAGCAGATCATGGGGGATGCCAGCACATCAGCCGCTGTGTACTTCTTCTGATTATGCGCATAAGGGTTGAGCGGCCCGTACTCAAAGCACTGAGCCGCCTCGGCCGCCAGCATCTCGGGAGTGTCGCCATAGGCCAGCATCCTGCTTTTGATGGCCATGGCGATGCGGGCGGGCGTCACGTCAAGGCCCATATAATGGAGATGGTACTCCTTGTCCTGCTCGGGCACGCCGCCCGGGATCAGGCCTTTCCCCATTTTTTCATAGCCCGCCACCAGGACGACATCGTATCTGCCTGAGGCCACCGAGTAAAAGGCCTCCCTGAGTGCGGCCGAGCCGCTGGCGCAGGCCTGCTGCATCTGGCTGATGGGAATTCCGGTCCAGCCGAAGTTCTGCACGATCATGCGGGCATCGGGGAAATGCCCCAATTCACTGCCGATGTAGGCGGCCTGAATGTCCTTGAAAGGAATACCCGAGTCTTTCAGCGCAGCCTCGATGGGCGCTTCCGCCATCTCGAGAACAGACTTGTTCGGCCACCTGCCGAAACGAAGTGTGCCTATACCCATTACTACTACTTCATTCATAATTCTGTTTCCTCCGTCAAACTGAGCCAGTCAATACTCTTAATTATCAGGCAACGGGCTTGAATTTGAAGGCCATAACGTCGTTGCCCGCCTCATCCTGCTTGACCTTGTCCACGTACATTTCCACTTCCATCCCGAAGTCGACCGCCTTAAAGTCGCATTTATCCAGTATCGTGTATATATGGACACCTTCGGGCATCTCGACATCCGCCTGCATGTAGGGCGGCTCGATAATGGTATATATGCTCTTCCTGTCTACCTGGCTGAAAGTATAGACCTTGCCGCGGTCGCTCAGGTTAAACACCTCTACGTCCGGAGATCCACATTTACCGCAGTATTTCCGCTTGGGGAAGAAGGTCAGTTTGCAGCTTTTGCAGCGGCTGGCAACCAGGTGGTACTTGCCGCTGCTATCCGCAGCATAAAGGCCTTCCTGCAACGGGACCACTTTTTTTTCTGCACTTGCTATGTTCTCGCTCATTTATAACTCCCGCTTATAATTGTAAGCTATTTCTTTTCTATCGCCGGCATGCCTGCTTCCCGGCGGGACAGGTTGATTAGTTCGAAGTAGCCGTCTTTCAGGCTTCGATGTTGAACTCCCAGTTCCTTCGTCATCAGGCTATTGTCAATGTGGAACATTTTCATGACCGGGAATGCTTCATTGAAGGTAATCTCCATACCCGGCATAATTTGCTTACCGATTTCGGCCATTTCACCTGCTGTACAATAGTGGCCGCCTATGTGATAAACGGGGCTGAGCATTTTCGGCAGGAATAATGCCCTGACAACAATCTCCGCGATATCATCTACATGGGCAAGCACAATGGCCTGCTTGGATGAATACGGAAATGGCACAGGGTTACCTATTCCACCCTGAGTACCGATCAGGTTAATACCCCTGGCTCCGATTCTCACTCCGGGCCCGTAGACACCGGGAATGCGTACTGTTATGATCTCCATTTGCAGAAGCCTGTTATACTCGCGGGCCAAATTCTCGCACAGGTGCTTACCTATACCATACCCCACGGTCGGCCTGGCGGGAGACTGCTCGTTCACCGGTTCGGGTCCCTCCCACGGAATACCATGATATTGTATTGAGCTGGGAAATATCACCCGCTTGATACCGGCCAGCCTGGCTGCCTCAAAAACATGGAAAGTGCCTGTATTCATGATTGTGTACTGCTTATATAGATCACCGGCTTTTTCCGGCCGCTCGCTGACGCCGCGTTCCTCTGCCGAGAAAAACACCATGTGCGCCACTTTGTCTATCTTGTACTTGGCAATAGTCCCTGCAATCAAGTTGTAATCCAGGATATCCCCTTCCACCATGGTGATTTTCGCCGCAGTGTCGCCCAGCCTGCCCGGCGTCGATTTGGGTTCAAGACAAACCACTTGCTCACCGCGCTCCACCAGGTTCTTGATAACGCGGGCACCGATAAAACCTTTTCCGCCTGTTACTAAAG
>JBAZLT010000009.1:0-14812 GCA_041650115.1 Dehalococcoidia bacterium
CGGGTCGAGGGTGGTATGGGGTTTATAGGGTGGCAGGTAACGGTCCACGTCCACCTGCTCCGGTATATCCACCGGCATCTCGGTATGGGAAAGTATATACCCGTCATAGCAGACCATGACGGGCACGTAAACCTTCTCCGCTATGCGGTAAGCCTGTATAACGGTATCCAGAATATCCTGGTTATTGCGGCAGTATAGCTGTATCCAGCCCGTATCACGCTGCGATATGGAATCCTGCTGGTCGTTGAGAACATTCCAGGGCGCGCCCAGCGCGCGATTCACACAGGCCATGACGATAGGCAGGCGTGCGCCGGCGGCCCAGTGCAACATCTCGTGCATGTAAGCCAGCCCGTGTGAGCTGGTGGCTGTGAAAGTGCGAGCGCCTACGATAGAGGCCGAGGTGCAAACGGCCATGGCGCTGTGCTCGCTCTCCACTGCCACATACTCGGCCTTGAGCTGGCCGTCTTCCACGAAGTGCGAGAGCTTCTCGGTGAGCGGTGTCTGTGGAGTGATGGGATAGGCGGCTACCACCTGGACGCGGCTGAGCTTGGCCGCTATGGCGGCCGCCTGGTTTCCGTCCAGTATGTGTATATCTGATTTTCTCTGTACTGCCATGCTATCAGCCCAGCTTTTTTTCCTCGGCAATCATGGTAATAGCCTGCACGGGACAGACCTGCGCGCAGATACCGCATCCCTTGCAGTATTCGAGGTCAATGGTAGGAGGTATAGACCGGGTCATCACCGCTTCAGGACAGTAGAGCCAGCAGAGAAAGCAGGTCGGCTTATTAAGCTTTGAGGCCGTGCATCTCTTATCATCTATGACCGGAAGATGGGTGCGCCATTCGCCGGTCCTGCCCGCTTCACCTATGCCGGGCGATGACTCGTCGCAGATGTGGTTGCATTCTCTGGTGCCCACGATATTACCTTATTTACTCAACCTGGTTATTTCGTATGTTTTATTTATCGCTGCCAGGTTGATATCTACAGTATTGCGTGAAAAACGCTCGCGCACAACTTTTTCCAGGGTGGGCAGGTCGACAATTTTAGTAGCCTTTACCAGCGCTCCCAGTATGGCCGTGTTAACGATAACCAGTCCCGCCACGATCAACTCGAGGTCCTGGCATACCCTGGTGGCGTCGGCTGTGGCAATGTTGAACTCGCCTTTCACGCCGAGGTCCCTGGGCGCAAGCGGTGAATTTACTATCAGCCAGCCGTTTTTGCCCAGGCCCTGTATCACATCCGGGTATTTGAGCAGCGTATGGTCCAGCACAACCACGATGGCCGGATACTCTACCTGCGATACCACCAGCACCGGCTCGGTCGATATGCGGGTCGAAGCGCTGACGGGCGCGCCGCGCCTCTCGGCGCCGAAGGACGGCGCTGCAGTTATTCCCTTGAATCCTTTCTGGTATGCCGCCTGCGCGATAATTTTGGCGGCTGTGATCGCGCCCTGGCCGCCGCGCCCGTGCCACCTGATTTCCAAGGGTTTGTTATCGAGGGAAGATTTGGCAGCCATCAGCGATTTCTCTCACAGCTCAATAAATACACAACAAAGATATATGTTAAACCTTGTTTAAAGCTCATGTCAAACGATATCGCCGTCACACGCAAAGGTCATTTGTTCTTATCGATGTTGGGTATAATGCAGACCAGTTTAACCGTACGGTCCCCTTTATTAAGAATGCCGTGTATCTCGTTGGCCGGTATAAAAATGGCGTGTCCCGGCTTGAGCGGTGTCTCCCCGTCCTTGTGTTTGACTGCCGCCGGGCCTTCCAGTATAAAAATCTCGTGCTCCCAGTCGTGCTGGTGGAAGGGTGTATTGCTGCCGGGTTCTATTTCGAAGATGCGCATAATGAAATTGGGAGCGCCTTCCTTCGGCCCTGCCACCACGTGCATGCGCACACCTGTCACGGCTTCAACAGCTTCTACTTCTTTGTAATGATGAACTTTCATGGCAACCTCCGGTTATGATTATGGAATTATAGCTTAAATGAGGCGCGAGCCTTCAGCTCGTCTTCGTGAGTGACGAGCCATTTGCGATATTTTCTCCAGTTCGGGCAGTAATGCTCCACCATATCCCAGAACCTTTTGGAATGGTTCATATGTCTCAGGTGGGACAGTTCGTGAACAACAACGTAGTCGATGATCTCTTCCGGCGCTGTCAGCAGTTTCCAGTTCAGAGTCAGGTTGCCTGCCGGGGAGCAGCTGCCCCAGCGTGTTCTCTGTCCCCGGATGAAGATGGCCCTGTAATGCAGGCCCATAGCCTGCTGGAAGCTGTCGGCCTTTTGTGTGAATATCGTTGCAGCCTGCTGCCTGTACCACTTCTCGAGTATGGCCGGTATCGCCCCGTCCTTCTTTTCGGTGGAGACTAACAGTTTATTGCCGCGCAACACGGCTGATGAAGTGGGCGATTTGGCAGCGCTGATATTTATCTCGATCGGCCTGCCCATGAAATACAACTGGTCGCCCTGTCCGGGCTCAGGTGTAAAAAGCGGCAGTTGAACCGGCTCGTTGGAAGGCAGGTGCCTCAGTATCCAGCGGGACTTCTGCCGCAGTATATCCAGCACCTGTTGTTGAGTATATTTTCTGGGCACAACCACCGTCAGCCCCGTTTCACTGCGTATCTCCAGCCTGATGCCGCGTGTGCGCTGGCTTTGCTTCAGGCTGTAACCCACGGATCTGCCCATCAGGTCGACTTTGCCCTCGCCTATCAGTGTCAGGCGTCGGTTTCGTTTTATTCTGGCGCTCATGCTACTCAATTCGCAGGTCCTGACCAAAACAGCCTACACAATTATAATTGATTACAGGTTGATGGTGGAGTAAAATGCAAACTCGATTCAGGCTCTTTTATAGTCGAGGATAATGCCGATATGAAATGTCTTATTCTCGCCAGCGGTTTCGGCACCAGACTTTACCCTCTGACCATCAACCAGGCCAAAGCCCTGCTGCCCTATAAGGGCAAACCCATGATCAACCATATCGTGGACAAGGTGCCCCGGGACATCGAGATACTGGTTAATGTAAACAAGAAGTTCGAGCCGGATTTTCTCCAGTGGAGCAGCCGGCAGGGCCGGGATATCACCATCTGTGTCGAGGACGTTAAATCCGATGATGAGAAGCTGGGCGCCATCGGTTCGCTGAACTACTGGATAAAGCAGAAAAATATCACTGAGGACCTGCTTCTATTCGGCGCTGATAATTATTTTGAGTTCGACCTTGCCGGCTTCATGGCCGCATATGACGGCCGGCATGTTCTGGTAGCCGTGTATGACGTGGGCCACCCTTCTAAAGCTACGCAGTATGGTGTGGTGAAGGTCGAAGGCGACCGTATTATCGAGCTTGAGGAGAAGCCGGCCATGCCCAGGACCAGTCTCGTATCCACGGCTTGCTGGATATTGCCGCCCCGGGTGTTTCCCATCATCAGCGCGTTCTGTGAAATAGCCGTTCGCGATAACCTGGGATTTTTTATCACCCATTTGGTCGATGTCGATACCGTGAAGGCCTATCGGTTCAAAGAGCTGTGGATCGATATCGGTAATCTCGAGATCTATCACGCCACGAAATAACGCGGTGAATTGCTTGGCCCGGATGCTTGCGATTGATGTAAAATACCAGGTAAATGGAGTTGCACAGAGAGCAGTCCATTAAAAGGGGGCGCCTTTATGGAAGATGTTGAAAACATGGTGAAAACCACCATCAGCCAGATCGAGAAGGTACTCAGCAGCAAGACTGTCATCGGTGAACCCATCACCGTCGGTGAAACGACACTCATACCCTTGCTCACGATGGGGTTCGGTTTCGGCGCCGCGGGCGGCGCTGGGAAAACGGATTCAAAGCAAAGCGGTGACGGCCTGAAGGGTGGGACGGGTGGTGCAGGCGGCATGCGCCCCATAGCTATAATCGTCATTGACAAGGAAGGGGTGCGCATAGAGCCCATCAAGAGCAGCGTGGCCGCTGCTCTTGAGAAGCTGGGGGAGAAGGTCCCCGGCGTGGTTGAAAAGATCGCCGACAAATGGGGTGAACGCAAGAAGGAGTGACCATTGACTCCGCTCATAGTTGTTCTTGCAGTTCTTGCCCTGGCAGTGCTGTTGCTGGCGCTTCCGCTGGGGATACGCCTGTCTGCCAGCTTCCACGGCAGCGCCTTGTTCAGTGTGCGGATCAGATTTCTGTTCGGCCTCCTGTCATGGAAGATATCATCCGGGCGTGCACGGGGCGACAGGTCGCCTGAAACTGAGGCCGAAAAGGTCGGACCTGGCACCATGTCACGTATGCTGGAGGCGGCACAGGTCAAAGGCCTCGGCGCAAAGATCGGGCTGCTCTGTAAACGCATATACCGGCAGGTGAAGATCCGTTCCATTCAATCGGACCTGAGGGTCAGCCTGGGCGACGATTATTACACCGGTATGCTGGCGGGGCTGCTGATACCTCCCAACCTGTACCTGAATCAGAGCTTCGACGGCTTAATCCTGGTCCGGCCCGCATTTGAGGAGGACCTTTTCGTGGAGGGGGATATCTGCAGCGACCTGCAGGTCCGCCCTATTCAGGTGCTTATACCCTGCCTGGGATTTACGCTTTCCCCGGAATTTCAGCGGGCGCGTAAGATAGTCGCCGGAGGCTCATGCACAGGGAAGTAGTCAGCTGCGAAAAGACCCGCGAGGTTGCCGGGACCAGGCTGACTCCCATAGTCAAATCGACCCTGACCTGGGTGGATATCGGTGGGATTGTCACATTTTATGCCAATGCCCAGCCCGCCTACCTGCTGGTTGAACGCGATGCTGATATACGGGTGCTGAAGACATGCGGCGAAGAGATCACTCTTCAGCAGGTGTACTCCGAGTGTCCTGCTATCAAAGAAGCTCTTGCTGAGCGCTTCCCGGCTCTTCCGGCGCAGGGGAATTAGCGATGGCCACGGCAGCCTGTCTCCTGTAGCGCGGTTTTCTCCTCGGGTGTTTTCTCGCCCCCGATGTCCAGAGGCCTGTGAAAAACTTGCTGTCGAGCTGGTGTAAAAAGTCGGCCGAGTTTATCAGGTCACGCGAAGCAGCGTTCTCGAAATAGGCCACTTCAACGTGTTTGCCCATGTTTTTAACGACCTCCACCGTGTAGTTGAAGTCTGAATCCCCGCTGACCAGCACGGCAGTATCATATGTATTATTGGCGGCGAAGTACAACAGGTCGGTGGCCAGCATGACGTCTATACCGCGCTCAACGGGAATGCCCTGGGAAAGCTTGGTCGTGCCCAGCCTTAATTCCAGATAGGGCGTCTTGCGCAGCGTCTCCAGGAACTCCTGCTGCTCTCTGGAGCCTTCCGATCCTTTGCTGGACTCCTGCAGGACGTTGTAGTAGTAAGTACGGATCAGTTGCCTGCTGCCGCACAGCTTTTTGGTGAACTCTCCGAAGTTGAGGTCGAAGCGCTTGAAATTGTTTTTCAACGAGTGGTAAAGGTTGCTGCCGTCTATGAAGATGGCTACCCTTTCATTCATCTATATTACTCCTCTCGATATTACCCCGCCCCTGACACGAATAATGCGGCGAAATATGCATAAATATATTGTTATCTTAAGCCATTATACTTGAAATCAGTCGAATGGGGTATATCATGGAAAAGAGGGAGTCGATTTCTCAGCTGCAACCCACAGCCTTTGTCCATCCGTAATGTACTCGATATTTCCCTGAGACGCCGTAATAAAGATATTATTCTCGGGAATCCTGGCCGACAGTCGTTCGAGCGTCTCCCGGTTGGGGTGTCCGAAGCGGTTCATCGCGCCGGCCGAGATAACGGCCGACGCAGGATCGACGATGGTGAGAAACTCATCCGAGCTCGAGCCTTTGCTTCCATGGTGCGCAACTTTGATAATATCGCTGCCCAGATCAGCTCTTTTTCCTGCCAGGTACTGCTCGGCCTCCATACCGATATCGGAGCACAGTAGAAAACTCACTTCCCCGTAGGTGATTTTTATTACGATGGAATTGCTGTTGATATCATCGTCGGTGCCTTTTAAAGGTTCGGCCGGTGGATTCAGCACGGTCAGGCAAAGCTCTCCTGAGGTCAATTGCCTGCCGCTGGCCAGGGTATATAAATCGACCTTCTTGTCACGCGCTGCTCGAACTATCTCACCCGGCAGCACAGCCTGGCTGGAGGAGGGAGGAATGCCCAGAGAAAGGACGTTGTACCGTCTTAGCAATTCAAGTGAGCCGGCAATGTGGTCGGATTGGTACTGTGTTAGGATCAGCGTATCGATCTGCCTGTCCCAGAAGGGCAGTTTCTTGCCCAGTTGAATGCAGGCTGAGGCGGGATCGGGACCTGCGTCGATCAGTATATTCCTGCCGTGCGGTGTCCTGATTAATATGCATTCGCCCTGGCCGACATCCAGCACGTTAACGTGAAGCCTGCCGTCCGGCAGTGAGTAATATGCTGTCCAGATGAGCATATTGCCCGCCAGCAGAAAGGCCAGTGCCGGGTAGATACTTGTTCTGAAGCTTGTGGCCTTCAGGTTTCGCCCTGCCTGGCAGGCTTTGTCCAGCCAGGACTGAATGAAAGTCCGGACGTTCTGCCTGTATTTAATACTGACCAGCAAGAGTCCCAGCGTAGCGTAGTAGGCTGCGGCCTGCCAGGGCTGCAACGCGATATTGCGAATGTAAGCCACGGGAATTGAGCTGAATACCTGGACCACCAGCAGGAAATACGACAAAAACAGCCAGGCTATCCAGCCGAAAAATATTCCCGCAGGAGGCCATGCCAGTCCGGCTGCAGCTGTGAGCAGCGCTGTGATGATTATGCCGGGAAAGGATGGCATGGCAAAGAAGGTGGCCGGCGCGCTGACCATGGAAAAGGAGTGAAAACTGAGCGCGGTCAGGGGCCAGGTGACTATTATTGCCGCCAGCGTTGTCGCGAAGCTGATGACGATTATTTTCTTCAGCCGGACGATATACCTGCCTTGCCTGCCCGTAACTTGCGGGCTGGCGAACTCGATTAATGAGGAGGCTATTAGAATCAGTCCCAGCATGGACAGGAAGCTCAGCTGGAAGCTGACGTTCCACAGGACGCGCGGCTCCACCGCGGTCATGAGCGCTGCCGCCAGCACCAGGGCCGCCAGTCCGTTGCGTTGCCTGCCCACAAGCTCGGCTATCAGGAACACGCTGCCCATAATGGCCGCCCTGACCATGGTCGCCGGCATACCCGTAAGCACTGCATAAAGCCAGATGAAGGACAGCGATATCCAGAAATAGGCCCTGTTGTTCCTGCCGAACATCCAGATACTCAGCGCCAGCACCATACCCAGCAGTATGGTCAGATTCATGCCCGAGATGGCGATCAGGTGCGTGGTGCCCGTTGCATAGAAGGATTGCAGCAGGTCGGCGGGCAGGCTGCCGCGCTGTCCCAGCAGTATCGCGCGGGCCAGCGAGCTCTGCGGCTCGGGCAGGCATATTAATAGGCTGTTCGACAGGCCGTTTCGCATATTGTAGATCCAGGCCAGCGGAGGCCATCCTTTATCTACGGCAATGACATCCACCGATGGGTAATTCATGGTTGAATAAATACCCCTGTTGGCCAGGTAGCCGTGATAATCGAAATCATCGAATTGGGGCGGGCTCTCCAGTTTGCCTTTCAGCCTGAGCATATCGCCATACTGATAGGAACGGTAAAAAGGCAAACGGACCAGCACGCCTCCCATGACTGGAGAAGAGTTATCGGCTATGCAAACAGTGCTTGCAGCGAGTTTGAATTCGAGTGATTTTCCTCTTGCCTCGGGCTGGTCGTCGACAACCCCTTCCAGCAACACGGTACCTCTTTCGTTGTAGAACTGCGCCTGTGTACTGTCGAGCGTATGTTGAGAAGCCTGGTAGGTCAAAGCGCCGCCGGGGAAGGCCAGCAGGCATACGGCCAGCAATATCAGCAGCCTGCGATGCCGGGGGACGAAAATTGCCGCTGCTATAGCGGGCAGGGGCAGCGCTAGCATCCAGACGGGAGTATTGAAGAAAGAGCCTGTAAATATGCCCGCTATCCAGGCGAGGCTGACATATAGAATGGGCATGGTCTTTTATTCACCTACGGAGACGTAAGCGCGAAGGTCATCGACGGCAGTTTTTCCGAAGCCTCTTATTTTGAGCAGGTCGTCCACGCTGTGGAAAGGTCCGTTGGCGGTCCGGTACTCGACGATCTGTGTCGCCTTGCCCTCGCCTATTCCGGGCAGTGCCTGCAGCAGCCAGCTATCCGCGCGGTTAAGGTCCACCTTCTGAGGCCGGATCGTCTCACCTCTGGCCGGAACATAGATGGATACGCTGCCGACGTCCGCATTGTCCGAGACGCCCGCCGCCGAAATGAGCGCTGTCAGGGTATCGCCCGGCCGTGTGGCATAGATGCCCGGTCGCGCCACGCTGCCGCCTATATACACGTCGCCGTCGATGTCGGGCTGTCTGGAGTCGCTTAATATGATCTCGGTCGGCTGGAGCTGCGCGAGGCGCACACAGAAAAACACTATGCCGGTGATGAGGAAAACTGACAGCAATGCTGCTATAATAAGCCACATTTTCTCGCGGATACCCGTCATTGACTTCCCCCTCCTCACGAGTAGTAAAGGCGTTGGTGGCGATAGAATTGTAACATATATGAATAACGAAAAATCGATTGCGGTAAACAAAAAGGCTTACCATGATTACCATATCCTGGTAAGCTACGAGGCCGGCATTGCGCTTAAGGGCTCGGAGATCAAGTCCATCAGGTTGGGACGGGTCAACATAAAAGACGCCTATGCCAGGCCCGAAAAGGGCGAGTTGTGGCTGTACAACTCGCATATTGCCGCATACCAGGCGGGCGGCTTCAATACGCACGAGCCCGACCGGCGGCGCAAGCTTTTGATGCACCGCAGCCAGATAGATGAGCTGGAGCAGACCGCCAACCAGAAAGGTTTGACTCTGATACCTCTGCGGATATATATTAAAAACGGAATCGCGAAGCTGGAGATAGGAGTAGGCAGGGGCAAGAAGCAGTTCGACAAGCGCGAAACTATCGCCAAACGCGAGACCGACCGGATTGTGGAGCGGGCCTTGAAGACTGGAGCCCGCAAAGCACGTTAATAACTTAATATGGGGGCGCGTGGCTTCGACAGGGAAGAGCCTACAGTACGGCAGGCCGAGGTGCCATCCACCTCGTTAATCCGGTGGCGAAACACAACTGCCAACGAAGCAGTTCCAGTAGCAGCCTAAATAGGCCGCTCGTCCAACCTTTCCTCGTCCCGGTGGGATTGGATTGGGCGACGAAATGCCGGGATGCGCCTGTCCCGACGCTGATAAGGACCGGCTAAGATTTAATCAGCTGGCCCGGACACACTCCGTTTGCAGAGGGTGACCGGGCGAGTATAAAGAGCAGACTAAGCCTGTAGAGGTGCTGGCAACTTTTTTCTGGACGGGGAGTTCGACCCTCCCTCGCCTCCACCAGACAATTTAAAGCTAAAATCCGCAAGATTTTAGCTTTTTTATATCTAGCGCTGGTATTAAATATCAGGATAATAATGTGTTATAATGCGCCGCTTGCTGCTAACGGGATATAATCGTGATTGATGAGATATTACCGGGTATCTATTGCATAAAGGTACCCCTTCCTAAAAACCCCTTAAAATACACCAATTCATACCTGATCATAGGCGAAGACAGGTGCCTCCTGATCGATACCGGCATGAACTTGAATGAGTGCAGGTTGGCGCTCGAGTCCGGCCTGCAGAAACTGGACGTCGACCTGAATAAAACGGACTTCTTCGTCACTCATATTCATCATGACCACCTGGGACTGGTGTCAACCATGGCCACCGGGACGTCGAAAGTATTTTTCAATCCGACAGAGGCAGCCATATTGACAAGCGTATCGTACAAACAGCGGTGGTCTGCCATGATGGAATTCTATATTGCCAACGGTTTTCCCGAAGAGGCCGGTAAGCAATGGATAGCACACCCTCCGATATCTCTTTTCGGTCCAAAACTGGCATCTTCGCTGATCATGCTTTCAGATGGCGATAAAGTGGAAATAGGTGATTACAGATTCGTTTCCATCCATGTCCCGGGGCATTCGCCCTGTCATACCTGCCTTTATGACGAAGATAAAAAGCTGTTGTTTTCAGGCGACCATATACTCTTCGATATCACGCCCAATATCACGTGCTGGCCCGAGCTGAGCAACGCGCTGTATGATTATCTGAATAGCCTGAAAAAGATCGACAAGCTGGCGGTAAACCTCGTCCTTCCGGGCCATCGAAGCTCCCGAAATTCTCTGCACAAACGAGTTGAGGAGCTTTTTGAACATCATAAAACAAGACTGGATGAAGCATTGGCTGCAGTTGCAGATGGTGATAAGACCGCCTATCAGGTGGCTCCCCATATCAGGTGGGACCTGTCTTATAAGACCTGGGAGCAGTTCCCCATAGCGCAGAAGTATTTTGCTGTGGGAGAGACCATTGCCCACCTGGAATATTTGGTGGGCGAAAATAGACTCAGGACGAAAAAAACAGACGGGACAATCAAATACGTCCTCGCCTGAGCGTAAAGAGACCCGCGCAAATATTTTACTGTCCAACGTAAATGTCCTATCATCAAGTTATACATTGATTGAATAAGGATAAGGGGATGCGTTTTCTGAACCTGTTAACTGCTCTAATCGCCGCTGTGTTTATTCTTGGTTGCCTGCCGCCAGATGACAAGCTGGCTGATAATAATGCGTTACCAGTGACATCGCATACACCTATATATAGTATGAAAGGCGTGGGTATCGACCTGCCCCAGTCGGACTTCGAGGACATGAAAAACGCCGGGATCGAGATACTGTCGACCGAATGGGGCATGGAGCAGGATATCGACCAGGCCAGGAGGTTCCTGGACCAGGCGCAGGCCGCGGGATTGAAGGTCGTAATGGACGGCGGGTTCAGCTACACGGCCTGGGGATTTTCCGATGACGATTGGGAAGGTTCGCCGGCCGGCAAAAGGCCTGTGTGGAAGAAGGAGCGTGTGCAGAACTGGATTAACGCGCTCAAGGACCATTCTGCCATCTATGCCTGGGATATCTGCAACGAATTCGGCGAGAATCTGCCCAGTGGTGCGGGCATACCCGGCTCGGACTGGCCGAAAACCATGATCACGCTTGAACAGCTGAAGCAGGCCAGGGCTGATGTGCTTGCGGTGGACAACACCAGACCGATCCATCTTAGGACGTACGAATGGGAGTCCAATGACCGGACCGCCTTTATCCAGTCCATGCTCGATGCCGGGATAGCCGACATAATCTCTTTGAACCTATATTCCAACTATCTCGATCACGGCAAGCTGCAGTGGCCTGACGTAATTGCCGATGCGGGACAACGCTGTGTGACGGAGATAAAACAGAGGGCGCCGCAGACAAAGGTCTGGCTGTCCATCGCGGCGTTTGAAGATGATGACATCTTCCAGCAGCCGACGACGTCAGACGTGGCCAGGGATATAAAATACGCCCGCGAGATCGAGGGGCTGGACGGCCTCTCTTTTTTCTGCTGGGGACCCGTCAATCAGTGGGATGAGAGGAACAACTGGTACCTACCCAGGACCGGCGCTGATCTCTGGAGCGTGATCAAGGAGAAGATCGGAAAGGCCGGACAATAAAACCTGTCCCAATCCCGCAAAGGACGGCAAATCACCTCCGCCATTACCGCCTTAAGAACAACGGTAATAATGATGTATAACAGGGGACTTGACAAAAGGGGCTGCCTGTTTTATAATTCGAGAAATGTCGAAACAAAGGACGCTCAGTGATACTCAGTACGCGGAAATTTTTAAAGCGTTATCCAATCCGCATAGGCTGAAGATCTTCATGCACTTGGCGGGCTGCGGACCGGATAATGTGCTTTGCTGCGCGAATGATAAGGCAAGGGAGTGTATAGGAGACCTGGGAAGCAATTTGGGCATAGCTCCTTCCACACTGTCACATCACATGAAGGAACTGTACCGGGCCGGTCTCATACGGACCAAGCGTCAGGGTCAGCGCATCGAATGCTTCGTTAATCCGGATGTGCTGGACACCCTGTCTCAATTTTTCAGCAAAGGCGGCAGCAAGTAAAATAATTTTAAGGCTATAATTCGACTTATGTCGAAATTTAGCAATTAATATTTAAAGGAGCAATACGATGGAGAAAGAAAACACCGCGAAGGCGGGGTCCGGAGGAGTGCAGGCAGACAAGGACATGGGCAAATTTTTCGAAATGGCCAGGAGTTTCTGCGGTGCCATGTCGGGATCGGGCGATATGGCGGAGAAGATGAAGGAGTTCTGTGGCGGTATGAAGTTCGATCCCGAGATGATGAAAAATATGAAGGGCTGCTGCGGCGAAAAAGGCTTTTCCCCGGATATTATGCAGAAATTTATGGGCTGCTGCGGCTCCCGCGAAGTGTCCAAATGAGCCGGTCCGACGGCGCCATTACCACTTTTAGCAAGGGCTATAACTGCACGCAATCCGTCTTATCCAGTTTCTGCGAGGAATTCGGTCTGGACCGGGTTATGGCCTACAGGGTTGCCTCTGCCTTTGGCGGAGGTATGGGGCACATGGGCTATACCTGCGGCTCAGTGACCGGAGCCTTTATGGTGATCGGCCTGAAATACGGGCTGACAGTTGCCGACGGCTCTCAGTCGCACTGGGACGCTTTCAGCGCGGTCCGGGAGTTCGTTGAAGAATTCACCAGGCGCAACGGCTCAATTGTCTGCAATGACCTGCTGGGCTTCAATATCGACGACCGCGCGAGGTTTCGCGAGGCAATGAAGCAGGGCATACCTCAAAAGATCTGCCCCAAACTCGTGCGCGACGCTGTCGAGATCACGGAGGGCCTGCTGCAATAGACGACTGGCTCAGGTGCCTGATACTTAACGGTCCTGATTGGTGTTGTACCCTTCTATATAACGCTCAATGGCCTTGATCATAAGCTTCAGGTTGTCCTGATTAACGCGTTCCGGGTTGTCCGCCGTGCTGTGGAACCAGCCTTCGCCCGGCCCGGGCAACCCGGAATTGCCCACCGTGACCGCAGGGATTCCAGCTGCTAAAAAGCGCTGTCCGTCATCTGTGATGGCGGGACGCGACTCAATCGTCATACCCGACACCTCTTTCCAGGCGGCGCCCATTCTCTCGATAAGGACGGGATCAGCGTTGTAGAATATCAGGAACTCGCTGTCCTTCTTCCAGTAAACCATGTTCCCGTTTTGTCCCGCCAGCTCGAGGTTAACCAAACTGATGGGTAAGGCAGGTTTCTCTCCACCGCCGAACCTCTTTTTTAAATAGGCATCTGCGCCCTGCAGGTTTACCTCTTCGCCCGATGTCAATAGAATCGTTACATTGCTGTGGCCGGTAGCGACCTTCCCGTCCTGAATGTCCTTGGACAGCACCAGCAGCGCTGCCACCGAGCTCCCGTCGTCAACTGCTCCATAGCTCTGTTTGTCCGGAGGTATGAAAATGTATCCGCCGAAGCCCAGGAAGACCAGACCCCAGTAGGCGACGACCATCCCGGCCAGGACGAGCGTCAATGCCGTAACGGCCTTTTTTCTGAGGGCAGCATAGCGTTTGATAAAGAAAGTAAATACGGCTATGGCCAGGCCGATGGCAACGGCCAGAGGTATGAAAGCGTAGATCCTGGAGCGCTGTATATGGTCCCAGAAATCGGTCTTGGAATCGTAATGTGCCGCAAAGACCAACTCCCTGGCCGGATCGGGAGCAATAAAGTTGATGATGATGTTTTCGCCGCCCCTGGTTACCAGGCCTGTGACGACCGGTATAAAAAGCTCGAACTCGAGAATAAGCACCACAGGTATAACCAGCGCCGCAATAAGGGCGGCCAGTGGCTTCCGTTTGAGCACGAATATAAAGAAAAGTACGGCCAGCAGCAGTATGGCCAGGCCGACCGATAGCTGCATATATGGACGCAGTGTGAATTCCTGAACAGTGTAGGGGATGCTCCAGGAGGACAGCAGCGCTTTGATATATGCCGCCGTTTGACCCAGTGCATCGCTCTGGTTGGGGCGTGGAACAGACAGGTGGGCCAGTATATCCGCAAGGTCCATGACAGCCTCCGTTTCTCCCGTTCTGAATATGAATTATATCATGCCTGCATCTGCTCTTTGATTATGCGGCGTATCTCGCGTTTGAGTATTTTCCCCAGGCCTGTCTTGGGCAGTGACGGCATGAAGAATATTCTGGCCGGAACCACGAAATGATGCAGGTGCTCGCCCAGGTATTTGATAAGCTCTTCCTCCGTAGCCTGCTGGCCCGGCTTGAGTACCACCGCCGCGCCCACGTTTTCACCGTACGTCTTGTCCGGTATGGCGACTACGGCGCACTCCAGCACTGCGGGATGTTTAAACAGCCAGCCTTCCGCCACACCCGGATCTATATTCTCGCCGCCCTTGATGATGAGGTCCTTCTTCCTGCCCGTGATATAGAGTTCGCCGTCCTCGTCCATCCTGCCGACATCTCCCGTGTGCAGCCAGCCGTTCTTGAGTGCCTCTTCCGTCTCTCTGGGCTTATTGAGATATCCTCTGGTCACAACCGGACCCTTGCAGATTATCTCGCCGTCGGAGCCGCGCGAAACTTCTTTTCCCTCGTCATCCACGATCTTGACTGCCAGTCCCGGCATGGGGAATCCAACGCTGCCCGGCTTACGCGGCCAGTCCCTGCGCTGCCTGGCGATGGAGCCGGCCACTTCGGTGCATCCGTAGCCCTGCGTTATCTCCTTGTGAAAAACAGCTTCCGATTGCTTGAGTGTTTCCATGGACAGCGGACCGCCGGAGCAGATCAGCAGATCGAGGAAAGACAGGTCG
>JBAZLT010000010.1:0-14018 GCA_041650115.1 Dehalococcoidia bacterium
GTCCTTCCGCATCGTGCCCATGACCAAGAGGGATGCCTCGGAGATGATCACCGAGATCAAGGGCTTCCCCATTCTCAAAGGCTACCGCGGCCACGATCCGGCGGACGTGCCCTTCCTGGAAGATTTAATCATCAAAGTGTCCGATTTCGTGGAAAAGAATCCCGAGATAAAGGAGCTTGACCTCAATCCGGTGTTCGCCTACAAGGACGGGGCCATAGCGGTGGACGCCAGGATCATACTCGAACCCGCGAAATAAGGCGGCCTTTCCCACATTTCATCCTTATCCCCTGGCCGGCCGCAGGCCGGATACCTGATACATCGTTTTCGGGCCGGTTGCCGCCGTCCCTGCCGGCGGACCGGAGGCGCAGACAGATCCTTAAGATGCAGGAGAAATAAAAAGCGGAGGTGCTCGCATGAATATATTTCTGGGCAACCTGGCCCGTGATGTGACCGAGGAAGATATCAGGGCGGTGTTCGCTCCCTTCGGCGCGCTTACCTCCGTATCCATCGTCAAGGACAGGTACAGCGGGCAGCCGCGCGGATTCGCATTCGTGGAGATGGACAGCCGGGAGGAAGGGGAGGCTGCCATAGCGGCGCTCAAGGGCACGAAACTCAAAGAGAGGACGCTGGATATCAGCGAGTCCATGCCGCGCGATAAGCACGGGGGCGGAGGCGGCGGACGCTTCGGCGGAAAGCGTAAACCGCATGGAAGACGCTGATAATCCACCTTGACACGGCCTGGAGGCCTTGTTAGTATACAAAGCTCGTGGGGATATAGCTCAATTGGGAGAGCGCTGCGTTCGCATCGCAGAGGTCGGGGGTTCGAATCCCCCTATCTCCACCAGTCAGCATCTTGCCTGAAGTAAGTACCATATCAGAAAGGAGCCTTGAATTATGGAATTTCTTGACATTATGGGTATCGCACACCGCTATATGGAGATACTTAACCCTTCCTCGCCTGAAAAAATCATAAAGCTTGGCAAATTACTCAAATTGGAAAAGGGGAAGCGGCTCATCGACTTCGGTTGTGGTTGTGCCGAGCCCCTCGTTCTCTGGGCAGAGGAGTTCGGTGTTACCGGTATCGGCATAGATATATCCCGGGAGTTCTGCGACCGGGCCAGGAAAAAGCTGGCCGCGAGAGGATTGTCGGACCGGATCGAAATCGTTTGCTCCAATGGGGCTGATTACAAATTCGAAAAGGGGGCTTTCGATGCCGCAACATGTATCGGGGCAACGTTTATTTTCGGCAGCTACCAAAAGACAATTCAGGCCATAAAGGGGGCTATCCATCCGAATGGACGCCTCGGTATCGGTGAAACTCACTGGCTCAGCGATCGGGTACATCCGGAATATGCTCAAAAACAGACAGCTACCTACACAGAACCGGAACTAACTCAATTTACCAGGGATGAAGGCTTTGAGCTCGAATATATCATCCGTGCCGGCCGTGACGATTGGGACAGGTATATTTCGGATAATTGGTATGCACTAATACGCTGGCTTGAAGAAAATCCCACCCACACTGACTATGAACAGGTATTCAAACATTTTCGTAGCGACCAGGATGAATATTTACAGTTCCAGCGCCAGTATATGGGTTGGGCCATGTATTGCCTGGCTCCTATGAAATCCCGGCTCCACAGGGCATAAGCTCACAGCGTCACGCCGCCGTCGATAACCAGTGTCACCCCTGTAGTGAAGCTGGAGGCCTCTGAGGCGAAATACAGGGCGGTCCGGGCGATCTCCTCCGATGTGCAGAGCTTCTTGATGGCCATCCTCTTCATAGCTTCATCCATAAACACGTCATTGCTCCAGACGGCCTCGCTGAACCTTGTCTTGACGAAACCAGGAGCGATGCAGTTCACGCGTATGTTATAGGGTCCAAGCTCGGCAGCCAGCACTTTGGTCATCATGATCAGTCCCGCCTTGCTCATGCTGTAGGGGCCGAAGCCGGGCGCAAAAGCGACGCCGGCCGCGGAGGCAATATTAATGATGTTACCGCCCTTGCCCCGCTCGACCATCATCCTGGCGGCTGCCTGGCTGAGAAAATAGTGGCTCTTAAGGTTGACATCAAGTATGCGGTCGTATACGGCTTCCTCCATATGCAGTACATCCGATATAGCCGGGTTCACCCCGGTGTTGTTCACCAGGATGTCGATGTGTCCGAACTCATCCTTTACCCTGCCCATCAGGTTGTTGAGCTCGTCCATTTTCCCGTTGTGTGCTGAGACTGCCAGGCTTTTGCGCCCCATGGCCCTGATCTCATCCGCCACCTTTTCAAGGTCTGGCAGCTTGCGGCTGCTCACCACGACGTCGGCCCCGGCGTCCGCAAGCTGGAGTGCGATGGCCCTGCCGATGCCGCGGCTGCCCCCCGTTACCAGCGCCACTTTACCCTGCAAAGTCAGAAAAGATGTGTCCATTGATGCCCTCCGCTTCAGTATTTGCGCCGTCAAAAATTGTTATTAGTATACTCTTTTTGTGACGGCGTCTTTTCCTACTGCGCGTGACAGCTGCGTTAGATCGCTTGAGCGTTGCAGTCGAATTCCCTGACCGCCTCAAAGAATGCGTCGATATTGTCCCATTTTGAAAGCGGGGGGATGTCGCAGCCGGAGGAAACGACATAGTTGGGGTATTTGCCGCATTCGTCCAGCACTTTAAGCGTGGACTTGCGCACCGACTCCGGCGTGCCGTTGCTGAACTGACCCGCCGGATCGATGTTGCCCATGGCTATGGTATGTGAGGGTATGTGTTGCATAACCTCGCTCATCTGAACGGCGTTGCCGAAGCTGTAAAGGGAGGCGCCCGTGGAAAGGATGGAGTCGATTATTTTGACGGTAGAATTGCCGCAGTTGTGGTAGATCACTATGAATTCGCGGTCCTGGACGGCTGCCACGATCTTTTTAATGTAGGCGGATGAAAAAGGGTCGGCCAGCTTGCGCGACATCAGTCCGGCCAGCGGCTCTGCCATGATTACACCGCTGGCCCCCGCCTTCTTATAGGCCCGGCAGTATGCGATGGAGAAGGCGGTTACCTTGTTTAAAAGAAGATGAATCGTATCGGGCTGCTCGTAGCAGTAGATCATGGCCTTGCTGACGTCCAGCAGGCGGCCCGCCAGTGAGAAGGGTCCGATCACGCCGGCAAAGACAGGTCGGTCTTTTATCAATCCGGCCGCTTTTTTTACAGCGTCTATATATATGCCGGTCCTGCCTGCCCCTATCTCAGGTACTGCCAACCGGTCTGCATCCTGAGATGATGATATGATGCTGCCCGTCACCGTGGGCACCTCATCGTCGGAGAAACGGATGTTTGATCCGAAGCACTCGGCTTCCACCGACAGGTCCATCAGGCTTACGGAGGCCAGGGAATCGGTGCGCTCGGCTATTAATTGCATGGCCGTGGCCTGGTTATCGCTGTTGGATACCAGTTCATTCACGCTGATGCCCATCATCTGTATGGCAGGATAGGAAAGTATGGGCAGAGCCCCCCTGCGTGGGGAGGCCTTAATGCTTGCCAGCCAGCTCAACATATCCATACGGCTTCTCTCCGGTCGAACGGTCTTCAGACAGTTGAATTACGCCTTGATTATAGTGGGACTGCTGCCTGATGTATGGGAAATTCTTACGAATTTTTGGATTAATAATTGGAAATTTGGAGTAAGGATGCTCTCACTTCACGGTATTGCGCGCCAGGCTGTCGCGGTATTTTTTGGGGGACATCCCGGTCTGCTTTTTGTATACGCGCGTGAAATAGCTCTGATCCCCGAAGCCGCACATCTGCGCTATCTCCGATATAGAGAGTCGAGTTCCGGACAGCAGCGCATTGCTCTTGTCTATGCGTACCTTGTTGATATAGGCGGATATGCCCATGCCTGTTTCGCCCTTGAACACGGTGGAGAGGTACGACTTGCTCAGGAAAACGTGCCTTGCAAGTTCATCCAGGGATAATTTGCCGGCATAGTTATTCCTGGTGAACTCCATGACTTTATAGACTATGTCGGAATGTTTGATCTGTACGTAGTCGAAGGTCGAGGAGATGAAACGCTGCATGGCCCCCTTGAGCCAGATGCTGATCTCGTCTATGGTGTTGAACTTACCGATGCCGCGAATGAAGGCGGTGGAGAAGCGAAAGATCTCGCCCATATCCGCACCTGCGTCGATGGCGGCGCGGGAGAGGACCGCTATCAGCTCCAGTGTTCGGGCTTTGATCTGGTCAAGGTCGAAGGCGCTGTAATAGAAGATATGGCCCAGGAGCTCGTCCAGCAGCTTCTGCGCGCCCTCCTTATCGCCGCCTGCTATCATACTGCACAGTCTTGATTCGGTCTCGATGGGATACCGATAGCCGTTGCCGCCGTATTCCCTGCGCACGTCGTAGATGGCGTTCATCACCCTTTCCTGCTCTCGCGCTATCTCGCCCAGCTGGCTGTGCGGGCCTCCGGCGATGGCGGCGGTCACGGCGGACAGTATTTCCTCCAGGTGGTGTACCTGCCTGGTATCCAGCACAGGAAGGGCGGCAAGCTGCGGACGCATATCAGGGTAGGGGAATTCCTGCACTATATCCTGGAGGACGCCCATGATCATGGGCCCTATAACGATGCCGCCCAGCAGCTTGCCGCGGCTGTCCGACAATGAGGAAGCGATAAACACAAGGCCGACGGGACAATAGTAAATGTATTTACCGCCCCAGCGGTAGGCCTCGTTGACCCCGTAGCTGTGGGTGCGCAGCTCGTTGCGCTTCTCATACAGGCAGCTGGAGCAAAAGCTGTTGGGCACGCCGCGGTCCAGTATGGCCGGCTCTTCGCGCAGGTCCAGCGTCACACAGCAGACGCCGGACAGACCGGACAGATGCTCGCAGTAATTACCGCAGGACTCGAAAAGCTCTTTCAACATCCCATAAAAAGTGCCAATTAGTTAAAAATATTTTATATATTTTAGCTTTACGGCGGTTTATATTAAAGTGCTATACTTGAGCGAAATCGGCTCAGGGGGAGGTGCCGCAATAAGCATACTGACTGATATAGGTGAATTTCTTCAGCAGGGACGGACTCCCAAAGTCAGGGAGCTGGTTCAGCAGGCCCTGGACGACGGCATTTCACCCGAGAAGATATTAAATGAAGGGCTGCTGGCCGGCATGGATGTGATCGGCGAGAAATTCAAGAACAACGAGGTCTTTATTCCCGAGGTGCTGGTTTCCGCCCGCGCCATGAATGCCGGAATGGAGATATTGAAGTCCCGTCTGGTGGCAGGAGGTGTGGCTCCCAAAGGCGTAGCAGTTATCGGTACCGTCAAGGGGGACCTGCACGACATCGGCAAGAACCTGGTCAAGATAATGATGGAAAGCAAGGGCCTGACGGTGATCGACCTGGGCGTCGATGTCCCTCCTGAGAAGTTCTACGAGGCCGCGCTGGAGAACCACGCTGATATCGTTTGCTGCTCCGCGCTGCTGACGACCACCATGATGGAGATGAAAAACGTGGTCAACTTCTTCGTCGTTAAGGAGAAACGCGACAGCGTGAAAATAATGGTGGGCGGTGCGCCCGTAACCAAAGAGTTCTGCCAGGCCATCGGTGCGGACGGCTATGAGCCGGACGCCGCATCTGCTGCCCAGGCTGCACTGGCCTTTTGCAGCTGATACACATTTTATCCGGGTGCTGGTCGGAGCCTGATCCATCGCACTACGTCACCGTCACGTTGCTCCGGTTACAGGTCACATGACAGCGGGGGTATGAAAAATGAGTGAAGAAAAAGCATATGACAGCAGCGTTCAACCTCAGAATCCTCTGACGGAAGCTCAACTAAAGAAGATAGTCGATACTATTTTCGAGCTGATGCGCGAGGTGGGGGTGAAATTCGATCCCAATCCGCGCGTGATGGACCTGTTTTCAGACGCGGGCTGCGAGATCACCAGAGAGGGTGGCGTGAAGTTCCCCACCGATCTCGTCCGGAACTGCATCGATTCTGCGGGCAGGAGCGTTATGCTGTGGAACCGGCCCGGGACTGCCTGTGTCGAATTCAGCCCGCGCAATAAGGTGTTCATGGCCATGGTGAGCTGCCTCAATATGATAGATCTGAGCACCGGCGAACGCAGGCCGAGCACGGCAGAAGATTACATAATGATAAGCCGCGTGGCCGATGCGCTTCCCGAGATCGACGGCGTGGGCGGGTCCTGCAAGATAAACGAGAATGAGGGATTCCGCTTCGTGTTGCGGGCAGCCAACACGATCAAGCCTCAGCTGGCATCGTTTGAAGATGTCCGCACGCTTCAGGCGGCCATCGATATAGCAACCGCCCTGAGGGGGAGCGCTGAGGCACTGAGGGAGAAACCTTATTTCATTGAGAGCATCAGCCAGCGTCCGATGCATTATGAGATGCGCCACTCAGACCAGATCGTGACCGCGGTCGAGAAAGGCATACCCCTGGCCATCGGCACCGCCGGAATCGGCGGCGCCACCACGCCGATGACCATCGCCGGGAACGTCGTACACTGTTTCGCCTCCGACCTTGCAGGCCTTGTGCTCAGCCAGCTGGTCAGGAGGGGCTCATTCTGCATGATCGGCTCGGTGATTATATTTATGGACCCGCAGACCGGAAATGTGGGCGTATTGAACGAGTCCACGCTGGCGGAGCTGGTCAAGTGCCAGATAGGGAGGCACTGGGACATGCCGCTGTTCAATGCCAACTCCGGACTGAATATGGGGCTGGAGTTCAATCAGGAGGCGGTACTGGGCCTGGCGGTGTCGATGACGGCGGGCATCTTCAGCCAGGCTACTTGCAACTACCTGCTGGGTTCGATCGAAGGGACGATTACCTTTTCCATGCATGCGCTGCTGCTCTGCCACGAGCTGATGGGCACGGCCAGGCGCATCTGGAAGGGCGTGACGGTCGACGATGACACGCTGGCGATGGAGGTTACGCGCGAAGTGGGGCCGGGCGGAAATTTCCTGGAGGAGATGCATACAGCGGTCCATTGCCGCAAGGAACTCTCAACTATAAAGTACTTCGTCTCCAAGACATACGACGGCTGGGTCAGGGACGGCCGTAAAGATTTAAAGGACGTCATCGGGGAGGACATTCAGAGAATCCTCAAGACGCATGTCCCGCAGCCGCTTTCCCCGGAGCTCCGGCAGAGGTTCAATAATATACTGGCAGAATACGGAATTACCGGGCTGTCCGAGAAGTGATCCCCATGAGCGGATTCATTCTGTCGAATGTGACAACCCTCTCAATCGCATAACGTCAGCCACTTTTCCCACCGCCAGCATATAGGCTGCGATGCGCAGGGAAACGTCGTGCTGCCGGGATAAATTCCAGACATTATCGAAGCTCTCAGTCATGGTGCGTTCAAGGTTCTTGTTGACCTCCTCCGCAGGCCACATGAAGCACTGCAGATTCTGAACCCACTCCAGGTAGCTGACCACTACGCCGCCGGCGTTGGCCAGTATATCGGGCACCAGGAGGACATTCCTGCTGTCGAGGACCATGTCGGCCTCGCGTGTGACCGGCCCGTTGGCAGCCTCGACAATCATCCCGGCCCTGACCGAATCCACGTTGCCGGCATGGATCTGGTTTTCCAGAGCCGCCGGCACGAGCAGATCGACTTTCAGTGCAAGCAGCTCCTCGTTGGTGATACGGTCTGCGCCCTCAGGTTTATACCCTTCAAGCAGCCTTTTGGGGTGTGTGGCCAGGTATTTGTTTACGGCGTGGATATCAAGTCCATGGCGATTATAAAAGCCGCCCGTTATATCGCTGACGGCCACGACCTTACAGCCCATCTCATGCAGGGCTGTCGCCGCATTGGAGCCGACATTGCCGAAACCCTGCACGGCCACCGTAGTGTTTTCGATGGGCAGATTTTTCCTCTTGAGCAGCTCTTTAATACACATGGCCACACCGCGTCCGGTAGCCTCCTTGCGGCCTGCCGCCCCGCCCAGTGATACCGGCTTGCCCGTAACTATCTCCAGCTCCATATTACCTTTAATGGAGCTGACCGTGTCTACGATCCAGGCCATGGTCTGCTCGTTAGTGTTCATGTCCGGGGCAGGGATATCCCTTTTGCCACCGATCACAGGCAGGATCATCTTGGTGAAACCCCTGGTCATCCTCTGGAGCTCGCCCACGCTCATATGCATAGGGTCGCACTGCACGCCGCCCTTGGCCCCGCCATAGGGTACATTCACCACGGCGCATTTCCAGGTCATGAGGGCAGCCAGTGCACGTATCTCGTTGAGGTTGACGCTGGGATGGTACCTGATCCCTCCCTTGCACGGGCCGCGCGCGTTAGAGTGCTGTATGCGGTAGCCCGTGAATACCTCAACATGCTCGTCGTCCATGGTTACGGGGATATTGACCGTCAACTCCAGCTCGGGTTTTCTCAAAATGGTATATATCCCCTCTTCCAGCTTGATCCTGGGCGCGATCTCGTCAAGCATCGCCAGGCCGGAGCTCCATAATTCATGGCCTCCGTTTCGGGTGGTGTTATCGGAGACTGCTTGGGCGCCGGACTTCTTAACCGGAATCTTTTTCTTCATAGTACGCTCCCTTAAACATAGTCAGTACAAGGCGGTTTCACGGGTTGTCGGACAACCAGACGTGCTGTTTTGACTCAAGTATCATTCCACAGGTTGAGCTGTTCGGCTACGTTTTTAAGTTTCTGCGCCGCCGTTACAGCGGCTTTATCCACCAGCATATCGTCGACTGTAATGGCGCCTTCTCCTGCCATTTGTGAACTATCATAGGCCGCCACCAGTTTTCTGGCATGCCGTATTTCATCCCGGGTAGGGGTGAATATCTCGTTAACTATAGCTACCTGTGATGGATGCACAACCCACTTGCCCCGGAACCCCATACCCGCCGCGCGGCGTGCGTCCTCTTTGAGACCATCGATATCTTTTATATTAGGGAAGACGGTATCGACCGGCTCCAGACCGGCGGCCGTAGCGGCAACCACGATACGCGACCGCGGGTAAAGTGAGACGGACCAGTAGTCGTCCATGGAAAAGGACTTGCCTGCGCCTATATCGGCGAAGAAGTCCGCCCTGCCGAATTGCAGTACGGTCAAACGTCTGCTGGCGTGGGAGATTTCGTGCACTGCTTCAACTGCGTATGCGGTCTCGATCAGCGCCTGGAGTCCAATGCTGTGTTGCGGCTGGGCATTATTGAGCGCGGCGTCGATCATGCGCTCCACGATTTTAACATCGTCCGCGGATTTCACCTTGGGGATGACTATTTCATGAGGGGCGGCTGCTGCGATCAGGCGTATGTCTACGGGGGCAAACTCGGTGTTGATGGCGTTGATGCGGACAGCCACGAGCCTGCGGCCGAAATCGGTATTTCTAATGATCTCCCCGACCTGCTCCCTTGCGCTGCTCTTCTGAGAGACGGGCACCGAGTCTTCCAGGTCGAAGACGATGCAGTCGGCCGGGGAGGCGACCGCGTCCCTTATCAGGTCACGGTTGTTGCCCGGCACCAGAAAACAGCTGCGCCTGAGCGTCATATAAATCCACCTCCATTCAGGGTGGCAAACCTGATCAATTCACAGATACTCTGCCGATTTTTTTGCTGGTAACCGCCTGCTGCGCGGTCCGGCTATGAATGTAATCTACCAGCGTCTCGCAGGTGATATCCAGGTGCTTCCTCATCTGCGATGCGGCCAGCCCGGCATCTTTTTCCGCGAAGGCCCTCATGATGCCGTGATGCTCGTCCATGCGGAACTGCCGGCTGTCCGAGATGGCCCGGGCGCTGAAGGAAAAATAGGGGCCGAGGTGTCCCCTGAGGAATTCCACGATGCGCAGCAGGAACCTGTTGCCGGCGCCTACCAGTATCAATTTATGAAACTGGCGGTGGAGCTCCTGGATGTTCATTACATCGGTTTTAAGCGACTCGGGATTCCTGCCTTTGCCGAGGGCCGTTGCCGCTTCATCGAGGTCGGCCACCACCTGCTTGAGCCGCTCCAGCGTCTGGGGGTCAATATTGTTTACCGCTTCTTTTACGGCCACACACTCCAGGTTCTTGCGGATCTCGTATATCTGCTGTATCTCCTCGATGGTCAAGGATGCCACGCTGGCGCTTTTGTAGGTGCTGATGGTGACCAGTCCCTGAGCGTCCAGCACACGCATGGCCTCCCGGATGGGCGTGATGCTGACCTCCATATTCCTGGACAGTTCCGAGTAGTTGAGCTTCTCGCCGGGGACGAACTGCCCCTCTGAGATCGCCCTCCTGATATAGTCTGTGACTGCTTCCTGTATGGTGTTGTGCCCCATGGGACGCAATCCCTCGTCAAGCATTTTCACCTCCGTCTGCACTCCGCTGTCATACCAGCTTCCATAAATTGTATATTATATATGATATATTGTATATCCTGTATAATTATAACCGATGTGTCAATGGGTCTGAAACGGGTATTGACAACTGAAACGGCTTTATTATATCATCACGGAGAGTGAACAGTCACTCTCCAGGCGGGTTGTTATGTATGATGCTTTTAAAAAGCTCCCGGTGACCAAGCAACATCGAATCATGAATTCGGCCATAAAGACGATCGCTGAGAAGGGATATGATGCGGCCAGCATCTCCACCATTTGTAAGAGGGCGGGCATATCCAACGGCGCCCTTTACAAATACTTCAAGAACAAGGAGACCATGTTCTATGCCTGTGTGGAGTACGGCGTGGAAGTAATGATGCAGGAACTTTATCTTAAATATACCAATGAAAACGATAATCTGATCGACGCGGTGCGCAACCTTCTGTATGGATTTAAAGAGTTCACAAAAAAGCACAGGGACATGCTTTCAATCTACTCGGACCTGGGGTCGGGCAATATGAACCGCTTCGCGGAGATCACGGAAAAAGTTGAATACGAAGGGCATCTGTTCTTCGTGGACCTGGTCGGAAAGGCAATTAAACGCAGGGAAGTGGATGCCGGCCTGGGGATCGACGTAGTTGCCCACTTATTGGACAGCCATATTATGCTTTACAGCTATTCGCTGGTCTCCGACTACCATGCCCGCAGATTCGACGCCTTCTTTGGCGATTCAGCCAAACGGCTGACGGAGGACCAGAAGATCGACAAAATTCTCGAGGCGCTTAAAAAATTGCTGAGGATATAATTTTTTTGGACTGTCGAGAGCGAATATTCGCTCTCGACTAATGGGTTGCAAAAGGGAAAAACGGACAGGTATCAAGCAGAAATTTTGGGAGGAGGTTTACTGTGGGCAACGAAGCAAGAACAATAGATGAGAGCCTGTCGATCAGGGATGGGCGTCTGTATGTGGAAGAATGCGATGCGGTGAGGCTGGTTGAGGAATTCGGGTCACCTATCTTTTTACTTTCCGAAAGAATGCTGCGCTCCAATCTGCGCCGCTTCAAGAAGGCGTTCGAGGACAACTGGCCCGAAGGGAAGGTCACAGTTATGCCGGCCATCAAGGCCAATGTGACCCTTTCCACCAGGAGGATCCTCACGCAGGAGGGTGCCGGGGTCGATGTTTACTCTCCCGGCGAGCTCAGGGCGGCGCTGGATTCGGGGGCGGACCCCGAGGTTATCTCCGTGAATGGCGGGGGCAAGGACGAGGAGCACATACGCTTCAGCATCAAATCTGGATGCCGCATAACGCTGGATGACGTGGATGAGCTAGACCTGGTCGAAAAAGTTGCCAATGACCTGAATATGAAGGCCAAAGTGCGCTTCCGTGTGCGTCCCGATTTCCCCAATCTGTGGAGGCCCACCGCTTTTACGCTGGAGCTCGTTCCCATCGACCTGGGGACGCAGGCCTATAAAAACGGTATCCCCACCGAGCACCTCATCGAGCTGGGTAAACGAGCGCTCAAAATGAAGAATATCGATCTGATGGGTTTCCACCTTCACACCGGGCGCCATCACGATACCCTCTGGTACTGGCAGGGGATGATGCGGCAGTATGTGAAGCTGATTGCCATGTTGAAGACGGAGTGGGGAGGGTATGAACCCAAAGAAGTGAGTATCGGAGGCGGATTCCCCATACCCAGGGACCCCTTCGGCCGCATGATGAACAGGGCGGATGCGCCCCTCTTCATGGTCTTTTTCCCCATAATGGCGTTCTTGAGGATATTGGGTGACAGGGCCAGGTATGCAACGCTTTCATCGGTGATGCAGCTGATCCTGACAAGGACACCGAATAAAAAATTGACCCCTACGATTGAAGACTTCGCGAAAGCGACCATGGATTCGTTCAGAAAGGCAATGCTCAAGCACAAACTCAATATAAAGGGTCTGCATTTCCAGCTTGAGCCTGGACGCAGCCTGTACGGCAACGCCGGGATACATCTGAGCACGGTTCTGAAAACAAAGCATCAGAAAAAGCCGATCGTATGGAACTGGGTGCTGCTGGACACGACCTATTTCTTCCTCACAGGGGGCACTTACGAACAACACCTGCACGACTTCATCTGGGCCAACAAGCCGGATGCAAAACCCGTAATGACCGCTGATATCGTGGGACGGTCCTGCTACGGCGACCGCATGATACCCGAGGTGCGCGTGCCAGAGCTGCAAGCGGGCGATATCATCGCCATACTTGATACCGGGGCCTACCAGGAGGTGTCCGCCAGCAATTTCAACGCGCTGCCGCGCCCGGCAACAATTCTTGTGAATGGGTCGAGTGCCGAGATTATCAAGAAAGCCGAAACGATAGAAGATGTGTTCAGGAGGGACGTTATTCCGGAGAGATTGAAAACAGTTAACAAAAAAGCATGAGCCGGGAGCATTGTTGGATTCGTTCGTAATCAATAAGTAAATAAACATAGAAATCTTGGAGGTAGAAGTATGACAATCATCAAACCGCCGCAGCCTAAAGGCTATGACATCTTCGGCAAGCCGCACCTGGCGGATGTCCCGTACGACGAGCACCGGGCCAGGATTAAAAAGGCGCAAAAGCTGATGAAGGAGCAGGGCGTTGACCTGCTAATGCTGTGGAGCATGCAGGACTGCCACTATTTCGCCGGTTTCACCTCCACGCACTGGTTCAATCCCAGTCTGCAATGCTGCGTCACCCTCATTCCGGTCAGCGGCGAGCCGCTCGTCATCATTCCGGAGTTCTTCAGGTGGAGCACCGAGGCCCAGACCTGGATTCGCGATATCCGCGGCCAAGCGGATGCTCACCAGACGCAGAACGAAAGGGGCCTCCCGCGCGAGGTGGCCGAGGTGGTCAAGGAGATGGGTTACGGCAAAGCCAGAATCGGCCTTGAGATGGGCACTCTGGCGCACTGTTTTATTCCCCGTCCATATAACGATATCAAGCTGCTGATCGATTCGCTGCCCGATGCCAAGTTTGTGGATGGCGATATGGTTATCTGGGGCTGCCGCATGATCAAGTCCCCGCTGGAGATAGACCGCCTCACGCATGCCGCCGACGTACACCGTCAGGCCTTCAACGCCATTGTCGAGGGGTACAGGCCGGGCATGACGGAGAATGATCTGCTGCGTATTTACATGTCGACCGCTGCCCTGAACGGCGCCGACTGGATGAAGTCGGGTCACATCATGTGCGGCGATATGAAAGAGGGTGTCATCGACTGCGGAGGACACTGGGACGGCATCGTTATCAAGAAGGGAGATTACATGTCGTTCGATATGCCCTGCAGATACAAGGGATACTGGGCTGATATGGGCCGCTTTGTGTACGTGGGCCCCACGCCTGAGAATTACAAGCGCGGGATGGAGATAGCCTGGAAGGCGTTCGATGCCGGGGCCAATGTGGCCAAGGCCGGTATTCCTGCCAGCAAGGTCTACGACGCTGTAGCCAAGACGCAGACCGATAACGGCATGTTCTGCATCGAGATGGTAGGGCACGGCATCGGGCTTGACGTCCATGAGCCGCCGGTATTTTCACACACGGAGGAGACGATCCTCCAGGCGGGCATGGCCATGGAGCTGGAGGTAACCGGCATGATGGACGGCTGGCACAGGGACGGCAAGACGGGCATGTTCCACTATGAAAACCTGATCATCATCACCGAGCATGGCTGCCAGGTGATCGAAGGGCTGCCGC
>JBAZLT010000011.1:0-13851 GCA_041650115.1 Dehalococcoidia bacterium
GCAAAGGGGAGCGCGATGCAGCCGCCATCAAGAAGGCCATGAGCGACCTTATCTCGGCGGTGCCCGCGGCAAAGATCGACTACATCAGCATCGCCGACACCGGCACGCTGGACGAGGTGGATGCAATCAGGGGAAGGGCGCTGGTATCGCTGGCGGTCAGGCTGGGCAAGCCCAGGCTGATCGACAACATTATTCTCGAATAAACACCATCAGCCCTATGACCGCAATAGCCGCGGTGATCGCTCCGAAATAGAAGGGGGCCGCCGGGCTGAACGCCTGCCACAGCCATCCTGCTATCAAACTGGCCGGCAGCAGAGTAATGCCCACCACGCCGTGGTAAGCCCCGAAGGCTGTTCCGCGTTTGTCCTCGGGCACCAGGTCCACCACCAGGGCCCTGGCCACGCCCTCAGCCAGTCCATAGTAAACTCCATAGAACGCCCACAGCACCCAGGCCGTCCATTCAGCGTTGAAGAGGGCGAATCCCAGGTAGACCAGCGCGTAGACGGTCCAGCCCAGCGCGATGATCTTCTTTCTGCCCAGTTTATCGGAGAGGATGCCCGCCGGCATGGAGACCAGCGCGTAGACGGCGTTGAACAGGATTAGCATGAGGACGATATAAAAAACATTGTTGCCCAGGTTCTGCGCCCTGAGTATCAGGAAGGCGTCGCTGGAGTTGCCCAGCGTGAAGATAAAAAGGATGATTAAAAACAGCTTGAACCTGCCGGTGAAGGCTGATTTTGCCGGTGTCTCAACCGGTGATGGTCCACCTTCAGGCACAGGGCAGGTCGTTTTGGGCGGCTCGTGTATAAAGATGAAGAAGAACAGGGCGATGAAAGCCGGTATTACACCGAGGATAACCAGCCAGCGGTAGGCGTCCGCCTGCAGGGATAACACCTCGCCCTGCACCAGGAATATCACCAGCGCGGCGATGATCAGTCCCAGCGCGGCGCCGGAGGTGTCCATGGCGCGGTGGAAGCCGAAGGCCTTGCCCCTCTCAGACTCGTCGCAGGAATCGCCCACCAGTGCATCGCGGGGTGCGCTGCGTATGCCCTTTCCGAAGCGGTCGGCGAACCGGATGCCCATCACCGGACCCCAGGTATTGGCAATCAGCATGAAGGGCTTGGCCAGCGTGGAGAGGGCGTAGCCGATAAAAGACAGTTCCTTGCGGTTGCCTATTTTGTCGCTCAGCCATCCGCTGATGATTTTCAAAAGGGACGCTGTGCTCTCCGCCACACCCTCAACCAGGCCGATGATGACCGTGCCGGTCTGCAGGATATTGGCCAGGAAGAGCGGTAGCAGCGTGAAGATGAGCTCGCTGCTGACGTCCGTGAGGAAGCTGACGGCGCCCAGCCAGAAGATGTTGGGATTCAGTCCGAAGATACGCCGGTCTTTATCTGGCATACTCGAGCATCTTGGCCAGCACCTGTTTGCCTATCTCGGGATTGGACAGGTCCGGGCAGTGCCGTCCCTCCGGGTAATAGAAGTAGTATCCGTTTGAGATTTTATAGTCTTTTTCCAGTCCCAGCCCCTGCCAGGGGTCCATGCCGCCGCAGACATAGACCAGCGGGACCTTGAGTCCGGCCAGTTTCGATCGAGGCGACCAGGGCGGATTGACCGCGGACGCGGGGTCCGTTCCGAACAGCGCCCTGCTCTCCGCGAAGAATTCGTCCCTGCTGCGGTTGAAGACGCCGTCCGGCCCGGCCGACACTTCGAATATGCCGGTCTCGGAGCACTGCTGGTAGCGCCACACCCTCCAGTTCCATATTCCCGTTACGGCCTCCTCGCGCGTCAGTGTCCGCTTGCCGTTCGCCTGCGCGTACTGCATCCCTGTTTTCTTTGCGATGGTGTCATCGATCAGGTGCAGTATGCCCATGAAGGCAGACGTAGGCAGGTTGGAGGCTGCCTGGAACACCGGCAAATATGCCCTGTAGGCCTCGTACTGCGTCAGGCCGTGTATGCCGGCGATCAGCAGCTCCCTCTCCATCCAGTTGGAGTCGAACATCTCGACGGGCTGCAGGTTTTTAATGTGCTGGGTCAGGCGGGCATAGGTATCGGGCCCCATAGTGATGCGCACCTGCTTGTCGTAGGCATCCATGGTGAAGGGCCAGTCGATCACGCCGCTGGAGGAAAGCGTGACTTTAACGTCATCGGGATACCTGGATGCGAAGTCGACTGAAAGCCCGCCACCGTAGCTGTAACCGGCCGACATCCAGGGTCCGGTGTAGGTCTTTTTCAGCTCTGAGATGACCTGGTGGTAGTCGGCCATGGCCTGGCTCACGTTCACGTACGCGGGGACGGTCTGGTTGTCATCGGCGCTGACGCTCTGGCCGTAGCCGCGGTGCTCCGCCTGGATGAATATGACATCGGACGGTGCGCCGTAGGCATTCCACGTTTTCACCATTTCCTGGCTGGTCACATCGTGCTCATTTCCCAGTATAAAGAATACGGGCGAGCTGTTGAGTGCATTATGCGGGATCAGTATAAATACTTCCTCATCGAACTTGGCCCCGTCAGGGCTGGCATGGTCCAGCGGCTGGGAGATGGTCATGCGCGTAAGCTCGTAATTCTTAGCCTCCGGAGCACACGATATAAATGGCACACACAGAAGCAACGCAAGAACGATGATCAGGGTAGTATTTAATACTGATTTTTTCATAGAATCCGCCTTTAAAATATTTACTACATTGTAGATTAAGCGGCGCTGAATGCCAATATAAATAGAATTTTTCCTATTCGCAATTATTACGGCTAAGGACGTTTTCTAATAAACCTGATATTATTTACAGAATTATATTCTCTTATAGTGCTTTACTGAGATGGAGGAAGCGGTAATATGGAAACCCTAGACCCTATTTACATGGAACTTGCAGCCAAATTGGGACTGCCTGATTCAAAACTCTTGCCTCGGGTACTGGCCAAGCTGGCCGATCTCGAACAGGCAAAGATTATTAGAGAACTTCCTGCAACTCCGCCCGAGATAGCTGGAAAACTAGGGATCGCCGAGAAAACAGTTGAACGGCATATCAGGGAGCTGTATGAGAAGGGTGTGATTTTTTATACCAAGCGAGGCCCGCAGCTGGCCCGCAGCCTGATGCAGTTGCATGACGCCGCGCTATGCAATCCGAAATATGACGCAGTATTGGGGAACGAGTTCTTCGACCTGTTCGCGGCCCTGATGAATGAAGAGATTGGTCCGGTCGCAATCACCGAGGTTCTGGCCGGGGCCGGCTCCGGTCAACCTATGATGCGGATTATACCGAGATGGAAGTCCATCAAGGACCTGCAAGGTGTCCTGCCCTGTGAGGACGTGAGGGAAATAATTAAAGCGCAGAGTGTGCTCGCCCTGGTGCCCTGCTGCTGCAAACGGGAATACAGGCAAAGGCAATGCGGGACACCTACAAATAGTTGTATCAGCATAGGAAAGACCGCCCAGTACAATATCGACCGTGGGGCCGGACGGAAAATGACTGCCGAAGAGGCACTGAATGTTATTGATGAGTGCGACGATTACCCGCTGATACATGTCGCGCCCAACCAGACTGTCTTAAACCAGGTATTCTGCAATTGTCACTCCTGCTGCTGTGGATTCCTGCATCCCGTACTGTCGCAGACTAAATACGAGGTATCCCAGGCTATCGCCAGGAGCCGTTTTGAAGTAACTGTTGACGCAAAAGAATGCATTCAATGTGGCATTTGCGTGGAAAGATGCCAGTTCAAAGCAAATTCACTGGAACATAATCAGGAAACCGGCGGGGAAAGCTCAACCACGGATCTCAATAAGTGCCTGGGCTGCGGCGCCTGCGTCACTTCCTGCCCTTCAGGCGCCAGAAAAATGAAACTGGTCCGACCGCCTGAACATATACCGGGAACCGTCGGCGGAATCTACTGATCGACCGCCGGCTTCATGCGCCATTCTGGGCATTGATGCTGCGCTCGAAATCCGCTTGCCTCTTTCGCAAATCGAGCACTGGGCATCCACCGGTTATTAAACTAGCCAATTTGATTGGCTCATAAAAATTTTACATTAATGTCCATGAGAATCTTGACAAACATGTAAATCATGTTAAAATAAATAGAACGAACGCTCCATCTATATATATTATCAGTTAACATTATTTGTTGGATTACTATGGGAAGACATAGCAAATCGGAGGAAAGACGCGGGCAGATACTTAAGGCTGCCGCGTCACTTTTTGTGGAGCATGGCTATCCCAATACCTCGGTGAGGGATATCGCAGCCAAATGCGATATGAGAGTATCCAACCTGTACCATTACATTGGCTCAAAACACAACATCCTGGGTATGTTTCAGGAGTATACAACCTATCACCTGAAAAACTTCATGACAGAAAACCAGAGCATTATCAATAGCATGGATCCTGTTGAGGCCATGAGATACGCGCTAAAGCAATACATAGAATGGGTCAACGAGTACCAGGATGTGGCTATCTTCTGGTACCAGGAATCAAAGCACCTTTCACCGGAACAGCTGGCCAAGCTGGCAGAGCAGGAGCTCTACTGCGTGGATGTTTTCCAGGAGGTGCTGGCCAGAGGTGTTGCTGCGGGCGTGTTTCATATTTCTGATCTGCGCCTGGCTGCGCACAATATCGTGGTGCTCTGCGATATGTGGGCTTTCCGCAGGTGGCTAATCAGAAAGGAATACACATTTGACCAGTTTGTGCGGCAGCAGACGGAGCTAATTCTGGATCGGATACACTACACGAAGACCTGACTTTGTAACGGGTCTGCATAAAGACGGCTGGAGGTATGCGCAGATGAAGTTTATAACAGGCGAGAAGTATGTTCTGGGTAAGATGCTTGATGAGAAAGTTCTACGCCACGGGGATAAGACCTACTTTATTTTCGAAGGAAAACCTTATACCTATAGTTTTGTCAATGAGCAGTCAAACCGCGTAGCCACCGGCTTTGCCGCCATGGGCGTTAAGAAAGGAACTCACGTTGCCATTCTCATGGAAAACTGCCCGGAGTTCATCTATACATGGTTCGGCCTATCCAGGCTTGGCGCAATAGAAGCTCCGTTCAATCCCTTCCACAAGGGCACCATTTTGGAATACTTGATCAACTACTCCGATGCAGAGATATTAGTCATCAGCAGCAACTTCGTGGATGAGATAAGGGCGGTGGAAAACAACCTAAAAAACGTGAAGACCATAATAATCAGCGGCAATTATGCTGCAAAGCCTTTCCGCAAGATAGTCGACTTACCATATGAACTCTTCTGAAAAATAAACCGGCGCCGCCAGTCGTTGACGTGAAATACAACGACATCATGTCTCTAATGTTCACGTCGGGGACCACAGGGCCATCCAAGGGTGCTCTGATAACACACAACCAGGGATTTTTCGTTGCCAGCCAATTAATAAACGTCATGGGTATTAAAAAAGGCGACGTTGGCTATTGTTATATTCCACTTTTTCACGAGGCGCCGCAGTTCGGCCTGGTATTGGGAACGATGCTGTGGGGTGGAAAATTCCTGCTGACACGCGGATTCAGTCCCAACGATTTCTGGTCGGATATCCGTAAATATAATTGCACCGCCTCCGGCATGTTCGAAGTAGTCATAAAAATATTACTGATGTCTGAAGAGAAATCAGACGATAAAGACAATCCCATGCATACATTCTGCACGGCACATGTGAGCCCGGAAAGCCAGCAGGCTTTCGAAAAGCGCTTTGATGTTAAATTGGTCAATACCTACGGCCTCACTGAAGGTGATTGCACCATCACAGCAACCCACCGGGATATCCGACCCGGTTCCATGGGTAAACCGCATGGCTATTTCGATGTCAAGCTATTTGATTCAACTGACAGGGAAGTGCCGCGCGGAAAGGTGGGAGAGATATGCCTGCGACCACGCCAACCTCATCTAATATTCGAGGGCTACTATAAACTCCCGGAGAAGACGCTTGAGGCATTCCGCAACCTCTGGTGGCACACCGGAGATCTGGCCTACCAGGATAATGAGGGATACTACTTCTTCGTCGGCAGAGAGAAGGACATGATTCGACGGGGCGACGAGAATATCTCGGCGCTCGAAGTCGAAAAAGTTGTGGAGTCGCATCCCGACGTTAAGGAGTGCGCCGCTGTGGCCGCGCCATCCGATATTTGGGGCGAGGAGGTAAAGATTGTCGTGGTCTGCCATGAAAGGAAACAAATAGATCCTGCGGAATTGATATCCTACTGCGATGATATGATGGCCTATTTCATGGTCCCCCGCTACATAGAATTCCTGCAGGAAATTCCCCGCACCGGCGCAAGTGGCAGGCCGGTTAAAGATCGCCTGAAACACATCACGCCACATACCTGGGACAGGGTTAAGGCAGGAATACAAACAAGGAGGGAAAAGGATAAGAAGAAAAAGCCTGCATATTGAATTAATACAGCTTTTCCGAAAACAAAGTAGCCTGTGAATCCTATGCGAAATAGCCGGATGTCCAATCTGAAGATTTAGCGGAATTCTTTAGTTCGCAAATATGTATTTGGCAAGGAGAAAGAAACACCATGAAGAAAATCCTGGTACTGGGCGGAGCGGGCACAATGGGCTCCGAGGCTATCAAATTGCTACTGGAAAGGAGCGACGCCAAAATAATCGTCGCCGATGCCAGTGTCAAAGGACTCAAGAGAGCCGAGGCGCAGTTCGGTAATAAAATCGAGGCGGCTCAGGCAGACGTCCTGAACAAGGATGCATTGGTCACACTCCTCAAGACTGCAGATGTCGTTCTCAGTACAGTCGGACCTTTCTATAAATTCGCAGTCCCGGTGATAAAGGCAGCTATCGAAGCCCGAGTCAACATGGTCGATATCGACGATGACTTCGACGCTACGGCCAACGCACTCGAGCTCAATGAAGCTGCCCGAAAAGCCGGAACGGTAGCGATTATCGGTATGGGGGCCAGCCCCGGCGTAACCAATCTGATAGCCAAACTGGGCGCAAGTAAAATGGACCGTGCGGACAACATCAGATTCTACTGGGGTGAAAGTTCCATTGATCCTACTGGTTCGGCGGCTATGATGCACTGGTTCCACATAACGGCGGAAAAAATCCCTGTATTTATTGAGGGAAAATGGACAAAAGTACAGGGTTTTACCGAGCCGGAGATTATTGAATTCATGCCGCCGGTCGGTAAGCTGGAAGTTATGCTGACGGGACACCCTGAACCAGTCACTCTGCCCCGCTATATAAAGGGTGTTAAAAACGTCAGCATTAAGGGCGCGCTATATCCTCCCAAGATGATGGAGCTTTATCGCTGGTTGATCGATACCGGCTTCGGAAGCAAAGATGATTTCATTGTTAATGAAAACGTCTCTATGCCCATCCGGGAGTTAGCAGTCAGGATAATAAGATCCATGCCACGCTTTGCCCCAGGCTATTTTAAAGACATACTAGAAGATGCGCTGGTCAAATATGAATCATGCGCTGGAACTTTCAAGATAGTTGTTGACGGGTGGAAAGATGACCATCAAATAACTTACACCTACGACCTGATGGCAAACAATGTGGCACACAGCACCGCATTACCGGCCGTATTGGCCACTCTGGCGCTGTTGGACGGTAAGGTTAAGGCAACAGGTGTTGTAGCGCCCGAAGGAGCGCTTGACGCAGCCGCATTTATGGACGTACTCAGTAAAGACGCAAAGGTACGCGAGACGGTGACCAGAATCCAACAACACATCGATATGAAATAGCTGTCTTAATTGAGCGGTTTTTCCCTCGAGAAAGTAAGCATTTCTATCACGTAATATACGACTTTAAAATCGAATGAGCTATAGGAAAATAGCAGGGAGGTTGAACTTGGCTGAACAGAAGCCCCAAATAATGCAGCGGACGATGGGTGTATTTGAGTCAATCGCCATGATCACAGGTCTGGTGGTTGGCGCTTCGATATTTGTTCTGGTACCGTCAATGGCCGGTATGACCGGCCCGAGTGTTTACCTGGCCTATGCGGCAGCAGGTATTCCAGCTCTCTTTGTAGTGCTTTATGAAGTGCAATTAACAGGCACCTTGCCTGTCACCGGTGCAAATTTTGTTACGGTAACAAGGGTACTGAATCCTTTCTGGGGCGCCATTATATCCTTCGCCGCAGTCATGGCCATAGTAGCATCCAACATCCTGGTAGCAGTCGGCTTTTCTCAGTATCTGATCGCCTTTATCCAGACATTTAATCCGGCTTTTAAGATGTATCCCCAGTTACTTTCCATCCTGATCGTAGCGCTATTTGCCCTGATAAATTATCTGGGAGTGCAGGTATCCAGCTGGGTACAGGCCATCCTGTTTGTGACATTTGTGCTGGGTATGATTATTTTCAGCATCGCTGGGACTGCTAATGTAAATCCGGCTAATCTGACTCCCCTGTTTCCCAACGGCGCAATTATGTTCGTAGTGGTTATGGTGATAGCCAGCTTCTCCTGGGGTGGACTGGTGGCATTAGCCGATATCGGCGGTGAAATCAAGAATCCGCGTCGTAATCTGCCCCTGGCATTGATTATAGCATTCGTTTTTGTTCTGGTGCTTTACACATGGCAGCCGTTCGCACTGGTCGCGTCATGGAACTGGCAAGAAGTTGCCAAGGCTGGCTCACCGGCCATCATGCTGCAAGCCAACAAGCTGATGCCGGGCATTGGGCTTTGGATCATCTTCATCGCTGCCATGGGCGCAATTCTCACTACCATCAACGCACTGACGATGTCTGCTGCACGGGATCTGGTAGCATGGGCGCGTGACGGTATGTTGCCCAGGAACGTTACCCACCTTCACAATAAATTTAAGACCCCCGATATAGCCATACTAATAGTCCTGATACTTGAAGTCCTGGGTATCATCGTTTCCGCCACCATCGATAAATATGCACTGGCAGCAGTGTTGGCCCTTATGCTCATCCAGATAATTTCCGCATACTGCGTACTGCGCCTGCCCGATAAACTACCTGATCTTTATAAGAAGGCCATTTTTAAATTCAATGGATTCTGGCGATGGTTCACATTTATCGGGACTGTCATCACATCCGGTTTTATTCTTTTGATGGGCATTTTCCTGGATACGATGGACGCCGACGGCAATCCCACCCAGATACCATACACAGTTCTTGTATTCATCGGAATCCTGGTCGTTGGCATCATCTACTACCTGATACGTAAAGCCTATCTCGGGCGCAAAGGAGTTGATCTTACGGCAAATCTCCGGAAAGTGACCGATGCCACCCTGGCTGAAGCCGAGGAAAAACTTTCGGCATGAGCACTAATAGCTGAACAAATCCAATATACAAGGAGAGGAAATGACTACAAAAAAGGAAACAACCCCGGCCAAGTTGCGGACAAAGACTGATTACCTGAAGGCGCTTGCAGGGAAGCGCCGTAACATCTATTACGACGGACATCTGATTGACCGCACCGACGAGCTGCAGATGGCCTGCATAAATACCATGAGCCTCACATATGACCTTGCTCAGGATCCCAAATGCAATGACCTTATGCTGGCCAAAAGCCATATAACAGGAGAGACTATCAACCGTTTCACTCACGTACACCAGAGTACCGAAGACCTGCATAAGAAGCAGGACATGACACGGTTTATCTGCCAGGTAGCCGGGGGTTGCATTCAGCGCTGTATGGGTGTGGACGGTACCAATGCATGCAATGCTATTTCCTACGAAGCCGACAAAGCCAACAACCGATCGACAGAATACCATAAGAATTTCCTTAAATGGCTGGAGCGTTTCCAAAAAGAGGACCTCATCGGCTGTTGCGCCCAGACGGACGTCAAGGGTGATCGGATGAAAAGGCCAAGCCAGCAGATCGACCCCGACCTCTATCTACATGTGGTTGAGCGTAAAAGTGATGGCATCGTAGTGAGAGGCTGCAAGGTGCATAATTCTGAAGCATCGATAGCCGATGAGATAATTGTAGTACCCACGCGTGCCCTGCTCCCCGAAGAAAAAGACTATGCCGTGGCCTTCGCCATACCTGCCGACTGGGAGGGCATCAAGCAAGTGGTCACCATACATAATCTAAGGGAGCGCAAGGTATATAAGAAAGGCTTTGTACAGGGCGGCACCGATTCCTATACCATCTTCGATAATGTCTTTATTCCCTGGGAACGGGTATTTATCTGCGGGGAAACTGTACACGGGGCCGTTGGTGCATTACTATTTGCGCTTTTCCACCGTCACAGTTATTCAGGCTGTAAACCGGCACTCGGAGATATGATGCTGGGGGCAGTCGCCCTGGCAGCCGAATACAACGGAATAGCGAAAGCAGGACACGTCCGGGACAAGCTGGCCGAGATTATTATGACGGGTGAGCTGGGTTACGCGGCAGGCTACACAGCCTCGGACCTGGGCAAGCCTGAAGTATATATGCCTGGAGTCGGGTTCCTGTCCTACGGGCCTGGCAGTTATATACCTAACTCAATTTACTGCAATGTTGGGCGCTGCCTGACCGGCGAAGCTGTGTATCGCGAGGCGGAGATACTGTGCGATATCAGCGGTGGCATACCTGCCACATTCCCTCACGAGGCCGACTTCGTGAATCCCGAGACAGGCAACTTGCTTAAAAAATACACAATGCGTAATCCCAATATCAAGGCAGACGATGCAATTAAATTCTGGATGCATGTGGGTGACTGGCTTTGTTCTGCCTCAAGTGGTGTCATGATGGTAGGTAACTATCACGGCGGCGGTTCGCCTGTTATGGAAAGCATCGCTATCACTACACAGTATGATATCGAGGCACGAAAAAAGATGGTAAAACGCATAGCTGGGATCGAAGGTTAATAAGCCGGTACGGAGTAAATCGAAATGGGAGGTCAAGGACAGTGAGAAAAATGAAAGCAGTAACAATAGATCCGCTGCTGATGGTGGTGCTATCCAAGAGGTTTGAAGCCATCAGCCACGAGATGGCCAATACGATGTTGCGCGCCGCCCGCTCAGGAACCATCAATACTGCCAGGGACTTCTCTTGCGGCATCGCAGATTGGCAGGCAAAGATGGTATGCATCGATGAAGGCCTGCCGGTACACATTGTGGGAGCAGGTCTGGCCGCAAAATCAATGAACGACCTGTTCGATGATATTCGTCCGGGTGACTGCTTTATCAATAACTCTCCCTACTATGGGAACAGCCATCATGCCGATCATACATTGCTTGCACCGGTTTTTTATAAAGGAAAACATATTTTCACCACCATTTCCCGAGCACATCAGGCCGACATTGGAAATCATGACCCCTCGACTTACATGCCTTTTGCTACGGATGTTTATACCGAGGGTGCCCTGGACTTCCCGTGCGTGCGCATCCAGCGGGACTATAAAGATCTGACCGACATCATCAGGATGGCCAAAGTCAGGATCCGCGCCCCGGAGCAATGGTACGGCGACTACCTAGCCGAGCTGGGATCGGTGCGCACGGGTGAGAAAAGGATCATCGAGATGTGCGACAAATACGGTCTGGATACTGTGTTAACCTTCACACAACGCTGGCAGGAGTACGGACGCACCAGGATGATCGAGGCCATCAGACAGCTTCCGGCCGGAACGTGGGTAAATGAGACCCGCCACGATCCTTTGCCGATTGTTGCACAGGAAGGGATCCCCATCAGTGTCAAAATGACGATAGATCCGGTCGAGGCCTATATTACACTGGACTTCACAGATAATATCGATAGCCTGCCTTGCGGAATGAATATGAGCGAAGCAACAGTTATGGCCTGTGGTGTGTCCGGTGTATTGAATAATCTCGATCCCACACTGCCGCACAACTGGGGTGCGTTCAGCCGCATTATCATCAAGACTCGCGAAGGCTGTGTAATTGGACAGGCCAGGCACCCGATCAGTGCATCAATGGCTACGACCAATCTGGCCGATCGTGTGATCAATGTCGTGCAGTCCTGCTTCGGCAAGGTCAGGAAGGACCTGGGACTGGCGGACGGCGCCTTCATGCCCGCAGCCGCCAGCAGTGTCTTCGGCGTCGACTGGCGGAGAAATAATTCTGTTTACGTAAGGCAGCTCGTTATCGGAGGGGCAGGCGGGCCGGGACATTATGGATACGACGGTTGGTTTGCTTACGGCATCCCGGTCACGGCCGGTGTGGTCCATGTCGACAGCATCGAGCTAAATGAACAGGCTATGCCCCTGATGATAACAAAACATGAGATCATCCCGGATTCCGGAGGAGCGGGACAGTGGCGCGGCGCCATCGGCATCGAGTGCTGGCAGAAGCCACGGCACGATGCCGGCTCATGGGGTTTCATCGCCGACGGCCATTTCAATCCGCCCCAGGGCATCAACGAAGGCCTTCCCGGCAGCCCTGTTCAGCTATATAAATTCGACGTCGCCAAAGGCCCGGATGCCAGGACGGAGCTGCCTACAGTGTCCATGGAGACGCTTCAGCCCAATGAGATGATGATTTCCATGTCGTCCGGAGGAGGAGGTTTCGGGGACCCGCTGGACCGGGATACCGAAAAAGTACGTCACGACGTGCGCGAGGGCTATGTGACGCTGGAAAAAGCGCGTGACATATACGGTGTTGTTATCAAAACCGACACCGAGCTTTTCTCGGTTGATATCGAGGCTACCAAGGCGTTAAGAAATGAGATGAAAAAGAGCAAGGAGGCAGCGAAATGAGCTACAGGCTGTGCATAGATATCGGAGGCACATTTACCGACCTGGTGGTCGCTGATTCCAGCGGTAATGTAAATATATTCAAATCACCCACTACACCTGGAGATTACACCGATGCCTTTATCGAAACTGTGAAGATGGCGGCCGATCACTTCAAGCTGCCCCTCAAGGAGTTTATGGGGCAGTGCAGCACGATCGAAGGAGGTTATTTCGGGCACGGCTCCACGGTCAGCACCAACGCCATCATCGAGGGCAAGGCGGCCAAGACGGGCCTGATCTGCACCAGGGGCTTCAGGGACATACTGCTTGCCCGTGAGGGCGGCAAAGAGAACCCTTATAACTGGCAGATGGAATACCCTGAGCCTTATATACCGCGCTACCTGACCTTCGGCGTGGGCGAGAGGATCAACGCCGAGGGCGGTATCGAGGAGGAGCTTAACGAAGACGATGTTCGTCAGGCCATCCACAAGCTGAAGGAATATAAGGTCCGCGCCATAGCCGTGGCCCTGCTGTGGTCCATCGTTAATCCGCTGCATGAGCAGAAGATCGCTGCCATCATTGAGAAAGAGTGGCCCGGCATCCCTTACAGCCTCAGCCACCTGGTCAATCCCTGTATCAGGGAATACCGCCGCTTCTCATCGACGGCTATCGATGCATCTCTCAAGCCGCTGGTCGGCAGGTATGTGGCGCAGCTCGAGAAGAGGTTGGAGGAGATAGGCTATAAGGGCCAGATCTCGCTGCTTACTTCCAGCGGTGGCGTGGTGTCCGCCGAAGAGTTTGTCAGGAAACCTATTTACAGCGTCGACTGCGGCCCGGCCTTGGCGCCCAGCGCGGGCAGGTTGGTCGCCGAGACCGACCTCGGCATCAATAACATTATCACCACTGATATGGGCGGGACCAGCTTCGATGTGGCCTGCATAACAGGTGGTGAGATAGCCGTCTCGCGCGAGACGCTGGTCGGTGGATATATGCTGGGCATCAACAAGGTTGACAGCAAGTCCATCGGCGCCGGCGGGGGCAGCATCGCCTGGGTGGATACGGGAGGACTCCTGCATATCGGTCCTCGCAGCGCCGGCGCAGTGCCCGGCCCGGCCTGCTATAACAAGGGGGGCACGGAGCCGACCGTCACCGATGCCAATGTCGTGCTCGGCTATCTCGACCCCGCATATTTCCTGGGTGGAGGCATGAAGCTGGATAAAAAACTGGCTGCCCGAGCG
>JBAZLT010000012.1:0-13826 GCA_041650115.1 Dehalococcoidia bacterium
AACTCCTACATAACGCCCTATTATTACTACCCCTGGTACTTCAGAGGCGGCCCTTTTTATTAATGACGACGAAAGGATTCTGATATACGGGAACGCGACGGGTTATTGTCCAACAGGCTGCTGCTGGTCTGTATCATCATCGCCCTGATCCTGCTGACAGCAATAGCCGTGGCCGTAATTTTCTTTAAAGATACGGCTGCCGGTCAGTGGGTATGCAGGGCCGTAGATGTTGTTCTTCACGTTGATGTTTACCTCGGGGCGCTGATTCAGCAATACGGCCCCTTTGTTTACGCCATACTGTTTATCATCATTTTTTGTGAGACCGGTCTGGTGGTCATTCCCTTTCTCCCGGGCGATTCATTGCTTTTCGCGGTCGGCGGATTTGCTGCCCTGGGCGCATTGAATTTGTGGCTCTTGATCCTGCTGATGTGGCTGGCCGCGGCACTGGGCGACAGTTTCAATTATTTTATCGGCAACCTTATCGGGGAGCAGGTCTATACCAGAGATTACAGATATATCAGGAGAGAATATATCGACCGCACGCACGCATTTTTCGAAAAATACGGGGGAACGGCCATCGTCCTGGCCAGGTTTGCTCCCATACTCAGGACCTTCACCCCTTTCATCGCCGGTGTGGGTAAGATGAACTATCCCCGCTTCCTTTTCTTCAATATAACCGGCGGCCTGCTGTGGGTGACCATTTGTATACTGTGCGGATACTTCTTCGGCAACCTGCCTTTCGTAAGAGACAACTTCTCCATCTTCATACTGGCGATCATTGTGGTATCGCTGATCCCATCGGCGGTCGAAGTCGTCAGACACTGGAGGTCCCGCCGCTGAAACCGCTTAAATGGTACCGGGAGCTAACAGCCCATAAAGGCAGACATGAAGCAGGCGCATTCCTGCTGGAGGGACCTCGCGCCATCGACCAGGTGTCCAGGAGCAGCCCGGGCAGCATACTCGAGATACTCTACACAGGGGAGGCGCCCACCGGCTATGGTAGCCATATACTCCGGCTTGTTACCCCGGTCCAGATGAAGTCCATCAGCTCCGCCGTGGCATCCCAGGGGATCGCAGCTGTAGTGCGGCTGCCCGTCGATACATATACAGACGGGTTGCCTCCGCAGGCGGGAACCAGAATACTGCTGCTGGAGGACGTACAGGACCCCGGCAACGTGGGAACGCTTATCCGCACTGCCGCCGCCTTCGATTATTCGGGTATTATACTGACCGATAAATGCGCCGATCCCTTTTCCCCTAAATGCGTGCAATCAACGGCAGGCAGCATCCTGTCTCTCTGGATAAGAAGGACGGCCTCTTACCTTGACCTTGTGGATGAGTTGAGGAGGCGGGGACATGTCCTGGCAGCCGCCGACCTGCGGGGACAGACAGCGGCTGCGATGCTTAACAAACATAACAGTCTGGTGCTTGCGCTAGGCAACGAGGCGGCCGGATTATCAGAAGCGCTACTGCAGAAGTCGGACCAAAGAGTAAAAATACCTATTAAAAGGGATAAAGCCGAGTCTCTGAATGTGGCTGCCTGCGGCGCTATATGTATGTATTTAAGCAGCCTTGAGTGACCGTAGGCATGAAGATGAAGTCCCGTGATTATTTCTTCAGCAGGTCGGCGATGACCATACGGTCGAAATAGACCTCGTTGCGCTGAACCTTATCCCCTTTGAATGCAATAAAATCCATACCGTCTGCCTCCACGGTCTTTCCACCAACCGCCGGTTGCCAGGTGGCGTGCCATCTGGCGGCGGCGCCGTCCATATTCTTGAACGCCTGAACATCCTTGATAGACCAACTCATTTTCCATGCAGCGAAGAGCTTGGCCAGGTAGCGGCGCAGTGCCTGCTGGTCAGTTATCTCCCCTTTTAGATTGGGATCGGTATAGACCAGGTCTTCGGAATAACAAGCGGCAACCTTGTCGACCTCCTGCGTATTCCATGCGGCAATGAATTTCTCAGCCAGCTCCTGTATGCGTTTGTCCGACATATTCAGCCTCCTTTACTCATGCAGGATTACATAGAACGGCGTTTTCTTCTGTTTCCAGTACTGCGCCGAAGAGTCGAATATCCTTTCCGCCATATGCGCATCAAGCGCGTCTTTGATAGCGAATGACTGGTAGTTCTTAAAAAGGACGACATATCCCGCCGCCGGCTTCCACGACATATCGGTCAGGCAATCGTTGAACGCGTCCCAGTTCATGCCGAAATGAGCTGGAAAGCTGAGAGCATCAGTAGTCTTCTTGAGAAAACCCCGTTTATCCTTCACGCGCTTAAGATCTACCTCAGCATATTCCAGGTCCCTGGAACGTGCGGCCTGGCGGATGGCGGCATGGGCATCAGGCGCAGCCAGGTAAACTCCCGTATTTAAATAAGTGCTGAATATTCCTGCCCAGTCATGCATGCCTCACTCCTGTATCAACTTGAACGACCTGTAGTGATCGTCGGTATAGTAATATTCACCGCTGCCGCCGGCAACAATGCGGCGCGCGCCACGGTCGTGCGAGCCCGGCGTAACCACGGTGTATTCGTGATAGTAGCCGCCGGGCCTGGCCGGCAGCAATCCTTCATAGTTGCTGAACACTGTATCGTCCTTGGAATAAGGGAAGGGGCCGCCGCTCTTAATCAGCGCCAGCGTGGTCCTGCCCTCGGGAGGCAGCTCGGAGACATTAATTACGGCCAAATCGATGGATTCGCCGGCCTGGGTTTGGCTGGCTGAAGAGGCAGCCTGCTCAACAGGAGATGCCGGCTGCGTGCAATGGAAAAGGACATTATTGCCGCTGAGGAAATTGAACAGCAGATAAGCCGCGGCAAGCACGGCCAGATAGAGAATGACCTGTTTCCAGGATGTTGGTTTGATCCCCACATGCACAGTATATTACAGATATAAATATTTCTGAAAGTGCACTATAAATGTCCGTAGCCTGTTTTGACTTGCACGATGGGCCACCTTATACTACGGAATATCCGCAGGCCGGCAGGGACTTTCAGCCGGGCATGATTACGGTGATAAGGAGGTGTGGTCTATCATGAAGAGGCGGACTATAACAGCCATCCCACTTGCTTTCAGTCTGATTTTGATCTGTGTCACACTGCTCGCCGGATGCGCGGCGCCGCAGGCGTCCGACAAAACACTTTATATAACGGGAACGTATGGTGCTCTCAGCCGCGGAGTATACGATGGAGACGTGACCGTTGCCGACCTGAAGCATCAGGGTGATTTCGCCCTGGGCAACTTCAATGCCCTCGACGGCGAGATGGTGGGACTGGACGGCAAATACTACCGGATAGGCCCGGGTGGAAAGTTAAACGCGGCCGATGACGCCATGCGCATGTCCAACACTACAGCCACGTTCTTCAAGCCGTACGAAGTCATAATCATAGATAAACCGATGAGCTACCAGGAGCTCCAGCAATATATCAGCCAGCAGCTGCTCACGCAGAACATATTCTATGCCATCAAACTGAACGGTAATTTCGAGTTCATCAAAGCCAGGACCCTGACGAAGCTGGACCAGCCTTACCCTTCCACACCATATTCCACCATTACGCAGAATGAGCCGACTTTTGATTTCAATAATGTAGATGTGGTAATGGCTATGACCTACAGCCCGGTCCAGATGAAGGATTTCGTCTATCCCGGCTATCACGCCCATTTTATCACGGCCGACGGGAAATCAGGGGGCCATGTGATCGATGCGCGCATAACCAGAGGCCGGGCTGAAGTGGAATTACTGCCGAATTTTACCGTGAACCTGCCCCAAAACGACAGGTATTACCAATTGAATTTTAACGAGTCCAAATAGCACTGAGCAGAGGGCAGTCCGGCCGATTCAAAGACCCTTGAGCCGGCTCTCAAACGCACGCACAAAGGAATTGATGCGGTGCTCGTTCTGTTTGATATATTCCTCTGCATCCTCGCTCACTCTCCAAAAAATATAAATAATCGCTGGGATCACGAGGAAGATCCCGACGAAGTGCAGAAGGAACTTATCATTGGCCAGACAGTCATGAATAAAAAGCGCCAGCATCACGGTCAATCCCAGTGCTAAATATATGCTGCCCAATAATTTGAGTAACTTCATGCCGTCCTCCTCAGGATTGTATGTCTGAACACCAACCCTGCAGCACTTCTACCCAATCCAGTATACTCCGCATTTTTTTTCTTTCCAAATCGGATACGACACCGATCTCCACCAAAGATTCGCGCATTTGATGGAGCGATGGATCTATCACAGCAATCTTCCGCACAAAATGATATAGTAGTGTGAACAGGAACGAAGAGATGGTGAGGACATCGGATAGATATCCCGGTGTGGAATGGGTCGGTGATACGGGCGCTTTCATAAAGATCGATGACAAGAGGTGCACGGGCTGCGGCAACTGCATAAAAGTGTGCCTGGGGCGCTGTTTTGAGATGGAAAAGAAGCTGGCCAGGATCAGAAGCCTGGCCGAATGCATGGAATGCGCCTCCTGCTGGTATGTCTGCGGGGAAGGGGCTATAAGTTTCCGCTGGCCGCCGGGCGGCAGCGGATACAGGAGCGACTGGGGATAGCATGGCGCGCCGGGAATACGACGTCATCGTGATCGGGGCCGGATTCGGCGGCCCGGTCGCAGCCAAAAAGTGCGCCGATGCCGGCCTGAGAACGCTCATGCTGGAAAGGTCGCAGAATCCCGGTGAAAAGGTAATCTCCGGCCTCACCATCCCAATCTACGGCTTTCTTTTCGGACCTGCATTCATTCGGGACGGCAACCCGCCGATAGAGAGGCCCGTGGACGGCATCAGAAATTATGTCATCTACGACGTTAAAAGCGAGGATATCGAGATCGTCGAACTGCGCATACCCAAGCCCGTTTCCCCCATCATCACCTTCGGCTACAACGCATACTGCAAGCCCTTCTGCACCTGGGAGGCGCAGCAGGCCGTCAGGGCCGGCGCCGAGTTACTGACCTGCACCACCGCAGTGGACGTAATTAAAAACGACGGCCGTATCGAGGGTGTCGTGACCGAAAAGGGCGAGGAGATAGGGGCGAAGATCGTGATAAATTGCGAGGGGTCGCAGGGTATACTGGCCATCAAGGCCGGCGTAAGAGAGAAATATCCGCCCCAGACAATCTCACTGGCCGATACGTATGATTACGAATGTCCCCGAGAGGTAATCGACGAAGTTTTCGGGCACAGCCTGCGGTTCTGCTGGGCTTTCGACGAGCAGAAGCTGGCGCCGCCCCTGGGACACGGCAACGGGCTGATGAGCTGGCCTTATAAAAACAGCATTCACTGGATGCAGGACCAGTGCCTGGCCTTCGATGACGGACAGGTTCCAAATCTAAGGCGGTTGTTCGACGAGTACCACGAGAATATAACCGGGCAGCTTCCCTGGTGGAGGGACGAAATAGCACCCCGGGTGAAGCTGAGGGCCAGGATGTGGGAGGGCTTCGGCATATATGTCGGTCTGGACGATACGCTGCGCAACATGCCCAACTACACGGACGGGATGATGCTGGCGGGAGACGTCGCCGGGCTGGAGAGCACAGGGCTGTGCGACGGCGTGCCCACCGCCTGGTTTTCGGCGGAGATCGCGGCTGATACGGCCATTGAAGCCATCAATGCCAATGATACTTCTGCTGGCTTTCTGGAACGATACGACCGCAGGATTCGGGCTCACAGAATCATCCAGTGGGCGATCACCTGCAGAGGTAGATGGAACCTGCGCAAAGCGCAGGAAAGCCGTGACCGCAGGGACCTTAAATCAAAGATCAATTATCAGTTCGGTCCGGGCATACTGACCCATGCCGGCACCCCCCTCGTCAACGGCATTTTAAATGCCGTCAGGAAAGATCCACTCGTTTTAAGGAAATGGGTGAGGATGTTTTTGAGATACTACCATTGCTGGGAAAACGATTGCGCAAATCAGGAAACGCTGGAAGACGGCCGTAAAAAGAGGAGATCACTGTCTCTGGACCTGATAATACTGGATGCCCTGGTGATACTGTTCAGCCCGGTCAACTGGATACTGGCCTGTCTGCTGGAGCCCCTTTCTGGAGTTGTTAATCCCCTGGCTAAATTCTTCCTCCCTCTGATTGAGCTTGCGTTACGCGCAGGCATAAAAATGGAGCCGCTGTTCAAGCCCGCTACCCGCTGGATGATCGATTACGTTAAGGGGGCGGACCCGGAGATACTGGTCAGCGGCTTTTCTGAATAGTCTCGAGGACGACCTCGTAAATCTCAAGCTTCTCTTTCTTGAGCAGGTCTTCGATCTTTTTTTTGATAGCCAGCGCCTTCTCCATGGACTTGCTTTGTTCTTCATCAGGAAAAGTCGCCTGTACCTTAAGATATGCGGTATTCAGCCGTGCGTGTGGCATTTATTTATCCTCCTTTCGATTTGACCTGTCCGAAGATACTTCAATGTACTTCAAAGAAACTGAGTTTGTCCAGTCGGTCGAAGTTGTGCTGAGCGTCGATCCAGCGCACGGTGCCGGAGCGGCAGCGCATGGCAATGGACTGCGTCTGCGCCCCGCCGCTGAAATAACGCACACCCTTGAGCAGCTCGCCGCTGCTGATGCCGGTGGCGGCGAAAAAGACGTCGTCGCTGTCTATCAGGTCCTGCGTCTTATAAACCTTGTCGACGTTTATGCCTGCTTTCTGTGCTGCCTCTCTCTCGCTGCTGTCGCGCATCCATGCCTTGCACTGGATGGCGCCGCCGATGCAATGGATGGCCGCCGCGGAGAGGACGCCTTCAGGCGTGCCGCCGATGCCCATCAGAACATCGACCTCCCGCTCGGGAAGGGCTGCGTCGATGCTGGCGGCGATATCGCCATCCGAGATCATCTTGACCCTGGCTCCGGCGCTCCTGATCTCAGCTATCAGGCGCTCATGGCGCGGCCTGTCCAGCACCACAACGGTCAGCTCGGATATCTTCCTTCTTTTGGCCGCGGCGATATTCTTGAGGTTTTGCGCTACCGGAGCATTGATATCGATGCAGTCTCTGGCTTCGGGTCCGGTAACGATCTTATCCATATAGACGAATTGCCTGGGCCAGTGAATGGTTCCCCTGGCGGAAAGCGCCACCACAGCGATGGCGCCGGGCAGGCCCCTGGCGACCAGGTTGGTCCCGTCCACGGGGTCCACGGCGATGTCCACCTTCAGTCCCGAACCGCCGCCGATATGCTCGCCTATGTAAAGCATGGGAGCATGGTCCTTCTCCCCCTCACCGATGATCACGATGCCGTCCATGTGCACATATCCCAGCACATAACGCATGGCGTTTACCGCGGCTGCATCAACGATCGTTTTATCGCCCCTGCCCAGATGGCGCGCTGCAGCCAGAGCGGCAGCCTCAGTTACACGCACCAGCTCCATAGCAATGTTGCGCTCGATCGGTATATCTGAATGCATTGATTTCATGCTGCACAACCTCCCCTTCCAATAAGACTATTACATAGACCTTGAGTTCGTCAATGCAATTAATAGTGCGGCGCCGGCAGTGATAAATAATATCGTGTTAAATTTGAAATTTTATGTTAAGTGTCGTATAATTTAAGTACGGTTACAAGTTCAGAAAAGCTCTGCTTGCAAATATCGTCCGCATTAAGTTAAGGAGTAACTCCATGGCATCCAATCAATTCGCAGCTATCAGCAAGGATCTGTTCAATCAGATTAAATTTATTGAGAGCAGGGTTAAGGACGATTCTTTCAAAGACGCGGTCAAGCTGCTGGCGGCTGCGGAAAAAACCTGCGAACATCTTGAATCGGTGATGACACCCGACAACCAGTTACAATCCCATATCGTCAGCAACCGCCGACTTGAGATCAGTTGGCTGCATGATAATATACAAGAAGGGATGCAGAAACGGAAAAAGGCCGGCAAGAAGCGGACCGCCAAGTAAGATACAGCTCTTTCAGTCAGCTCAAGCAAACAAGCCTATATCTCCTGCCATTACCAGCATAAAATTCCCTGCCATATCCACATACCCCGCTTGACAAAATATAACATGTTATATTACGATATATCGTAATATATCAGTCATGGAGGTGTAATATGTTTCGCGGAAGGCATTTTGAGCGTGAGCGCCGTTCCCGATTTTTCGAAAAGGGCGACCTTAAATACGTGATTCTCGATTTGCTCAAGGAAAAGCCTGCTCACGGGTACGAGGTCATTCGCGCACTGGAGGACCGCTTCTTCGGATTTTACTCCCCCAGTGCGGGCAGCGTTTACCCCACCCTTCAGTTGTTGGAAGACATGGGATACGTGAAGTCGTCCGAGCAGGACGGCAAAAAAGTGTACACCATCACGGATCCCGGCAAGGAATTCCTGAAAGAGAGGGGTGAGACCATGGATAAGATCAAGGCGCATATGCACGACTGGTGCAGGGGCGGACGGCACAAGGAGATGCATGACGTCATGCATGAGATGGGGCATTTCGCCAGGAGCGTAATGCGGAAAGCACGGACTATGGACGCGGAAAAGCTCTCGCGCATCAGGGAGATCATCAGCCGCGCCGAGCATGAAATAGAAGCTCTGGCCTGATTTACCGTCGCTGCATAGCCCCCGGGCGGGTTTTCTCGTTTTCTCCTCAAACACGATACAATAGAAAAGGTCTGAAATAGCACGATCGGAGGAGAAGCTCGATATGGAAAAGAAAGTCCACAACGTTGAGGGGCAGGTAAAAGCTGGCCCTTATTCCCATGCGGTTGAGGCCGGGGGATTCATCTTTGTTTCCGGCACGGGCCCGGTCGACGTGGAACGGAACATCTTCGAGCTTGAAGATGTTAAGAAAGCGACCGCCATTACACTCGATAATATACGCAGAATTCTGAAAACCGCCGGCAGCGACTTGGACAAGGTGGTCAAAGCCAATGTGTATCTGCGCGATATGGCCGATTTCAACTCGATGAACGAGGTTTACGCGACTTATTTCAAGGACAGGCAGCCGGCCAGGACCTGCATCGCGGCCAAACAGCTGCCGGCCAACATACCGGTAGAGATCGAGGTTATCGCCATTAAATAAACGGCACCCTGCTCGGAAGCTTCAAGAAATGATCTGAATCCAGCTGTTCAATCATTGGGCAAACCGAAAAGACGCATGCCGAGTTCCTCGTCCAGTCTATCGGGATGACCTTGTGGATGCGGCGGATGAACAAAGGCGTCCTTATAGACATTTCTCGCCAGCATTTTACCTGAAGCATTCTGCAGCTGCAGTATTACATTGTAATGTGTATCTGCCTTTAACTTGAGGGATAGATCGCAAACTCTGATTGCACTATCGCTGCCGATGTCGACCTCTTTCGAACCTTCGGCCACATTATTACCGTCAGCGTCGCATATCAGCCATTTCAAAACACTTCCGGGAAAAGCCTGCAGCAGGTCGTTTACCACCCAGATTGCCACAGGCTCGTTTTTATATTCCATAAATACGCCCAGCGGCCTGCCGCTTTCTTCGAACGCCTTTAAGCCTTCCTTGGGCAGGCCCCACCAGTCATACACGCCAAAAAAGCTCTGCGGCAACATGTCGGTGAACATAAACTGGAAATATCCGCCGCATGGATTATATTTTTGAATACGATAGTGTTCAATGAAATATTTTAGCAGTCTGTATTGATAGTATTGAAGCTCTTCTATATATTTGCGCGGATTCTCCAGCTTTATGAACCCGGCGAACGGCTTCGGCATTTTATATAGATTGTCGATGCAGGCCGGCGCATCGAATCCGAACTCTGTATTGAGTTTCTCAGTAGTGTTAAAAATATCAGTATAATGCGTTTCTGCGCCGTCCATGGACCCGTAGTAGTTATGGCTATCACCGCTTTCGGGATCATCATCATACCATGATCCCTTGATATACGGTCTCGTAGGATCAAGCCTTTTAACCGCCTCAACAAGCTGCGGCCCGGGGATGACATTCATGAGAGAAACAGGCCTTTCTAAACTGGCAAACATGTTTTTTCTAACCCCGATCATCCAGACATCCGGTTCGTTTATCACTCCCCAGCAGATAATGGACGCATGATTGCGCAGGTTAACAATCATGTCGCCGACAACCTTGACCGCCCTGTCTTTAAACTCTTCGGAAGTGGGTATGGCCCAGCGAAGGTCAGAATCCTGCATAATGGCGATACCCAGCTCATCGCACAGTTCGTAAAGGTCAGGCTTGGCGACGTGGATATGGATTCTGACAGCATTGCAGCCCGCGTCCTTTATTGCTTTCAGGTCCCGCAGGTAATGCTCCCTGTTCACCCTGGAAATGTATACATCCGGAAAATACGTCGTACCTCTGATGTATAATTTATTGCCGTTCAAAATAAATGCGACTTCCTTATCAGTACGTATAATTCCTATGTCTCTAATACCGAATTTAGATTTCCGGCGTTCAAGGAGGTTACTCCCGGACCAGAGCTCAATCACCGCGCCATACAGATCAGGGTTTCCCCTGTCCCAGGTATTCCAGAGTTTGGGACTTTCCAGGCTGATGCTAAGGCTATGCTCGGATATACCCTGATCAAGTTTGAGCTGTTTTTCTGCGGATTCAACCTGTAAGCCCGTGGCTTCATCGATGATCCTGCAGCGTAAGATAACGGAACTATCCTTCTCCTGTGCCGAAATGGGGACATTAACATCAACTTTTGCCTTGCCGCCATTATTCATGATCTTTGTCCTGATGCAGGGCTTGTCATGGACCCGTATCCCATCGTGAGAAATCAGCTTAACCTCTCTCCAGATACCGACCGGGTTAATATCCCTCTGAATACATGCCAGAGTATGTTCATAAGTACCTTTAACCATGTTCCTGATCACTGTAAGCCCGTTAAAAAATATGCCCAGGTCCATCCCGCTATCACGGACAACGAGCGTTTCCTTATCCCAAGGGGACCATACCCTGACAATCAGTAAATTCTTCCCCTCTCGATTCAAATAATTGCTGACGTCGAACTCAAAGGCGGACGAATACCCTTCATGCTCTCCCAGCAGATGACCGTTGAGCCAGACCTTACAATAATAGTCCACGCCTGCGAAGTGCAGAGCAGCATACTTCCCCTTCATATCTTCCGGAACGACGAATTCTTTTTTATACCACCACGGAGCATGGTTGAATTGCCTCAGGTCCCTGCCGTAATTAGGATTATGGGCTAATAACAGCTGGAGATGTTCGAGGCGGTCTATCGGCTCCCAGGCCGAGAACCCCTGCGTGACTCCGGAAACAGGATCCCAATTAGCCTGATATGCTCCTAATTTTTCACCCATATCAAGAACATCCTGCAACACATGCCATCCTTTAGAGAAGTTCAACTCTTTCACAGCATAAAACCCCCTTACATATTTCAGCCAGCTTAATTGAATGAACTACTTACGCAGACATGATATGGTTTACAGTAAATTGACGTCAAAGCCAATTTAAAATCGGATTCTGTATAAGAATGAATACTGATTACCAGTCATCATTTTGCATGAAGTTCTTCTATTAGATTACCTGCCTGACTACTCTGACCTTTACACTAAAACATACTATGCTTTAGATTAGAACCTAATATGAAGTAAGGGGTGAGGCAGATAATGGCAGACAATAAATTATCGGTAGGGATAAAGCTTGGATACGGTGTGGCTGATTTCGGTGGCTGCCTGTTCTTCGCGGCCACGGCCTTTGTGTTGCTCAATTACCTTACGGACACTGTGGGGCTGTCCGCTGCACTTGCCGGCATTGCTCTCATGATAGGCCGCATCTGGGACGCGTTCTATGATCCTGTCATCGGGTACATCTCGGACAGGACCAAGACCAGGATGGGCAGGCGCCGGCCTTTCATGCTGGGCGGCGCCATACCCCTGTTTATCACCATGATCATCATGTTCACCAATCCGGCACTGGTTATCGGTGCCGGCATAAGCCAGCCTGTGCTATTCATTTACACTATGGTCGTCTATATCCTTCTTTGCACCGCATATTCGACTATCAATATCCCTTATTCTTCGCTGGGGCCTGAATTGACAACCGACTACAATGAGAGGACTTCTTTGAACGGCTACCGCTTCGGATTCGCCGCCGTAGGCACCTTGCTTGGCGCAGGACTGGCGCTACCGATCGTGGCGATGGCCCCGGATAAAAACATGGGCTTCGTGCTCATGGGAACAATTTTCGGTGCAGCGCTGCTTGTATCAGCCCTTATCACCGTTTTCTCCGTCAGGGAATCAGCCACCATTAAACCTGCCAAATCCATGGGATTCTTGAAGACATACAGCGAGGTGTTTAAGAACAAGCCCTATGACTTTATCCTCATGGTTTACATACTTCATATAGTGGGCATAACCATCGCCAGCGGCATAGTCATCTACTATTTCAAATATGTGCTGGGCGCCGAGGATACGACCACTTTGGCCATGCTGATATTTATCGGCGTGGCCATGCTCTTCATCCCGGTCAGCGTCATCATGAGTAAAAAAACCGGCAAGAAAATGGTCTACGGCACGGGCTTCGTGATCATGGCAGCAGGATTGATGGCTCTGTTTTTACTTGGTCATACCCAGGGCATTACCTTCAACCTGATGATGATGGCTTTCCTGGGCGTCGGCATGGGCCTGCTTTATGCCATGCCTTATGCAATTGTGGCGGACTCGATAGAATATGACTACCTGCGGACGGGCGAGCGTCGTGAAGGGGCATTCTTTGGCATCTTTACGTGGGGTCTCAAGATGGGGCAGGCAGCAGCAAGCCTTTTGATGGGCATTACGCTGGAGGCGATGGGCTACGTGGCAAATACGGTGCCGCAGGCAGCCAGTGCCCAGCTTGGTATACGGCTTTTCCTGGGACCGATCCCGGCCGCCGTTTTCCTGCTGGCGGCTGTGGTCCTATATTTCTACCCTATAACCGAGAAGCGCTATAAGGAAATACTTGCACAGATAGCTGTCATGGAAGCCGGGACCAAACAGTAAAACAGCTCGCAGGAGGCGACCTTGTGAGAGAAAAACTGCAATTAAACGATTTTGTAAACATACTTGCTGCAATCAGTAAGACAATCACGGCCAACCGTAATTACCTGTGTGAGATGGATTCTGTAATAGGCGACGGTGATCATGGAATAACCATTGCATCCGGATTTGAAAACATCGTAAAAACAATCGATGGCAAGAGCTTCACCAGCAGCGCTGAACTGTTTAAAGCCGCCGGATCGAGTTTCATGTCGACTGTAGGAGGAACGACCGGCCCCATTTTCGGTTACCTTTTCATCGAAATGGGTAATAAACTCAAGGAAATCTCCGGGGATAGGAATACCGCTGTCGGAACCGATGAGTTTTTTCTCATGGCTGAAGCGGCAATGAAGAAGATAATGAAGCTGGGAGGCGCCAAGCCGGGCGATAAAACGATGATCGATGCACTGTATCCTGCGGTCAATTCACTTCGACAGTCTGTTAAAGAGAGTACTTCTCTGAGTGAGGCTTTCAAACATATGGCTGCGGCTGCTCTGTCGGGCGCACAGTCCACCAGGGAGATGGTAGCTGCAAGGGGCCGGGCCAGGTATGCGGGTGAAAGGGCAAAAGGGTACCAGGATGCCGGCGCTACATCTCTGTATCTTATTTTGAATGAATTTAACACGTACGTTAACGACCAGTAAACATACTAATGGAGGAAGCTCATGGTTAAGAAACTCATCAACAATCCTGATAATATCGTTAATGAGCTGATAGAAGGTTTTGTACTGATCAATTCCTCACAGGTCAAAAGAATAGGCAATTCAACGGCTGTGGCCAGGATAGACGCTCCGATTAAAGGAAAGGTCGGAATAGTCATCGGCGGCGGCGCCGGCCATGAACCCCTGTTTCTGGAGTACAT
>JBAZLT010000013.1:0-13820 GCA_041650115.1 Dehalococcoidia bacterium
AGAGCTTCCTCGTCTATATCGTCCAGCTTGGCTGCGTCTATCTCATCTATCTGGTATTGCAGCAGGTCGATATACCCGTCCTTTTCTCTGTGCTCCATAGCTGCCAGTGCCCTCTCCTTGCCCCTCAATTCCTCCACGATCCTCCTGACCTCTCTGCGCCTATCTTCCAGTTCACCGTACTTATCCACCAGCATCATCTGATTGGCGCCGTCCAGCAGGGACAGGTATTCCATCTGCCCGTGAATATCCACCAGGTGGCGGCCTATCTGCCTCAGCAGTGACAGGGGCACCGCACGGTTATTGACCCTGGCTATGCTGCGGCCTCCCTCCTGAAAATCGCGTGAAATAAGCAGCATCCCGTTGGCCTCAGACTCTATGCCGGTCTCCTCTAGAATACCCCTGATCAGACCGGCCGTGACCTCGGACGGCCAGAAAATAGTCTCAACATGCGCCGACCTGCTGCCGCTGCGAATCAGGCCGGATGGCGCCCTGGCGCCCATGAGAAGGCTAAGAGCATCCACCAGCAGCGACTTGCCCGTGCCCTCATCGCCGCTTATCACGTTTAAACCGGGCACGAAACGTATGGAGATATCCCGTATGACAGCGAAATTCTTTATATGTAATTCCCCTAACATCTACATCTCCTTTTTAACAATAATACACTTGTTCTACTATCATAAAGAACAAGTGTTCTATTTGTCAAATTGGGGGGCGTCCCCTGATCCGTGGGTGAGGGGTGTGGCCGTTCCGCTAGCTCAGTATGCCAACCAGTTCCGTGCCCGCCTTAAGCGCCTTCGTATTCTCCGCCACAGCCTTGGGGAACATATTCTTGATCACCGGGATGAGAGCATCCTCGGACAGGGGTATCAGGCCGCTTTTAAGCAGTGCGCCTATCAGTATCATGTTAGCCAGCATGGCGTTGCCCATTTTCAGCGCCTCATCGGTGGCGTTTACTGTATACGTCTTGCCTGACAGGCTCTTTATCTGACCCAGCAGGGACTGCATGTCGGGATAACCGCCACCCGACCCGGTGAAGTCCACCGGGTGAATGGGCCGCGGGTTGACCACCGTGATTACATTCTGGTTTCCGAAGGATTTAAGCACCCTCAGCGTTTCCACGGGCTCCATACCCAGCACGACATCCGCCTGTCCCTCGGGAATAAGAGGGCTGAATTGCTTCTCGGCTGAGATTTTGAGATGGCTCATGACGGAACCACCGCGCTGCGACGAGCCGTAGGTTTCCCCGATCGTCACAAAGTACCCCTCATGCACCAGGGCATTGCCGATCACCAGCGAGACCATCACATTGCCCTGACCGCCGACGCCGGCCACCACCAGATTGATGGGATCTTTAGCAAGCTTGTTCATGCTACAGCCTCCTTTGTGATCGCACCTTCAGGGCAAATATCAGCACAGACGCCGCACGCATTGCAGATCACCTCATCGATCCTGGTCTTGCCTATCGATGCGTCCCAGATCAGGCCGGGGCAGCGGAATATCCTGGTACACAGCCTGTTACAGCCGCAATCCTCACCCAGACACTTGTCAGGATTGATCTGCATCTTGTACGGTTTCTTGTCCTTCTTCTGCCTGACCAGCTCGCAGGTGCGCCGCATAATAGCAACCCGCGCCCCCTTTTCCTGCTCGATCAGGTCCAGCATGGTGCGCGTAGTATTTTTCAGATCGAAGGGATCGCATATCTCCACGCGCGCGCCGATGGCGCGGCAAATATTCTCCATGCTGATTTGAGCCGCCGGTTCGCCCATTGCCGTTAGCTCTGTGCCCGGGTGGGGCTGAAAACCGGTCATGGCGGTCGCCCCGTTATCCAGTATCACCAGCGTGAAATTGGCGTGGTTGTGCACACCGTTCACCAGCGCCGGCATAATGGAATGGAAGAAAGTGGAGTCGCCCACAACCGAAACCACCGGCTGGTCGAAGCCGAACCTCCCCAGCTGTCCGAAGCCGTTAGCCAGCCCTGCTCCCGCACCCATACACTGGTGAGTGCGCGTCTGGAAGAACCCGGCAGGCCCCAGCGCCATGGTATAACATCCGATATCCCCCGTAACGAAACCGTGGCGGCCGTCCATGTGCAACGCATCCTTGATCGCCCAGAAGGAAGCGCGGTGAGGGCAGCCGGGGCAAAAAGTGAGCAACCTGTCCATAACATGGTCCTGCGGAATGGCGCCAACCTTCTTCATGTATTCCGCGTCCCTCGGAGCATATTTGATATCCAGGACAGATGTTATGGCTTTAATGACGGCGTCCGGCGTCAGCTCTCCGAAGGAGTTGAGGTGCCGGGTCTGCTTGCCGTAGAACATGTTGCGCTTGCTCTCCGCCGAAAAACCGGCGGCATACTCCATTACTGCCCCCTCGAGGAACGGATCCGTCTCCTCAATGAAAAGCACCTTATCGGCTCTGGATAGGCAGGACTTGACCAGCTTTTCCGGAAGGGGCCACAGAGTGCCCAGCTTCAGTATCCCGATCCTGTCTTCCGCTTTGAGCGCATTCACCGCGTCCTGTGAATACAGCCAGCCTGAGCCTGCGGTAACGATCAGCAGGTCCGGCTTTTCAGGACCGACATACCTGTTGAAAGAGCAGGTCTCGAATTTCTCGCGCACCTTATCGATCCGCATATGCTGGAACATATGCCTGAACGGGCTCGGTATGCACATTATGGGTGTCGGCATCGGCGCAGCCGGATCGAGAAACTGCTCGAAGCGCGCCTTGTGCTTGATCTTAGGTATCTCGCCCAGCTTGATATTGCCCCTGGCATGAGCAATCCTGGTGACGCTGCGCAGGAGACAAATGGTGCCAAACTCCTCACTGACATCGTATATAAACGGCATCATGTCCTTCGCTTCCTGGAAGTCTCCGGGCTCAACCAGCGGAATATCCAGCCACTTGGCGACGGGCCGTGAATCCGTCTCGTTCGAGCTGGAATGGGCCGACGGATCATCACCCACCATCACTACAATACCTTTCTTGCCTATGCCGCTGAGGATGATAGTGGAGAGGAAGTCGATAACGACATTCAGGCCGTTCATCTTCATGGCCACCAGCGAACGGATGCCGGCAAACGATGCCGCGGATCCCGCCTCGATGGCGACCTTCTCGTTGACCGACCATTCCACGTAGATGTCACGCTTTTTAGCTATCTCGGACAGGCTGCCCAGTATCTCCGAAGAGGGCGTGCCCGGATAAGCCGAGGCAAAGCCGATTCCCGCTTCCAGCGCTCCGCGCGCCATCGCCTCGTTGCCGATGAATAACTGGTTGCTGCCCGGGGCATCGATATCAATATTCGGCATACTAATGTCCTCCTTGCGGCGTCACCTTATGTGCGAGCAGCTTATCTTTCAGTTTGTCCGATAGACCGAGATATAAAAGGTCGTTCTTATCACCCGTTTTCTCGACTATGGCTTGTACGGCCCGAGCCTTCTTCATCAGGGCTGCCTCCCTCAGATGCGCAAGGTTCTTGTCCGGCAGCTCCTTTATCTCCAGCCTTTTCTTCTTCTGGGCGTCCTCGATTATCTCCATGCCGCGCTGAGTGCGCACTATCACGGTATTCCACCCCTCGGTCCCCTCTACCGAGCCGACGGATATGTCGGTAAACTCGGCCGTCATATCCAGGCAATATGCACAGGTTGGCATCCTGTAGTCCCTGATTTCATCCAGCGGGAAGGACTTTATATCTTTGCCGATGTAGAAATCGAACCTGTTGGCAGGGGGCGGAGGGATGTCGAATTTCCTGATTTTCGCAGGAGTAACATGGTTCTTAATAAACTCATGGAACCTGCCATATGACAGCGCCCATGTGCAGAAGAGGCCGACAGTCAGTTTAACGTTGCCAATGTTGACACGCTGCTCGGGCGGGCTGGCGACCATCTTGGCCAGCGCGATGGCCTGGCAGGGAGTAACCACTATCCCGAACCTGTCTTTGCTGTCCCTGGGCATCCTGTTGAGCGTCTCCAGAGCTGGATAGGCCATGTAGTTGGACCCCGCGCCCTCCAGCACCTGCGCGGATGAGCGTGCTACGAATCCGGACGGCAGCTTGTCCTCGGTATTTTTCGACAGGATGGCCGCATCTATCAATCCGTTATCAAGCGCCAGTGAGAGCAGCATGCTCACGGTGCCGCCGTACTGGGCCTTTGACCTGGTCTTGCTGTCGACGGCCCTGGCCATAACCACCCTCTTCACACTGCCGATCTCATCACCACCGTATGGCATGCCGTGTATTCTATTGCTGATGGCATCCAGGTCGGTAAATGTACGGGGGCAGTACTCGTAGCAATGCCCTTCCGTCCTGTTGCACAGGTCCAGCATGCGTATCTTACCCCGGTAAAAGACCATGTAGGGGCAGTCCCCCACACAGGCCCCACAGACCGTACAAAGCCCCTTGTCGATAACCTCCTTGAACAGGTCCCCGACTCCCTTCGTTTTAGTGACCATGCACGCCTCCTTATTATGATCAGGGATAATCAACCATACAGGAAAAACCAAAGCTAATTGTAAATCCGGATGAGGCAATAATCAATTTCAGATATGCCGTTTTGCAGGCGGAGCGCGGACATGAGGTTATATTGAGCAGTCTGTGTTGAATTAGCTGTATTCGCAGCCTTTGAGCAGGGCAGCCTTGTTCAATTCGAGCTGCCTTTTGTCCTTGGAGAGTATCTGGTTGAGAACCTTGATGATGCTGGTTGTTGTGGCGACGTTTTTGTTGGCCAATATAGCGCCCAGCGCGATCAGGTTGCCCACGGTCTCATCTCCGAGTTCCTTGGCTGCTTCAACGGTCGGCACATGAACAACCTTGATATCATTGCGCTTGGACTTGGTTTTAATCAGCGACGAGTTGACCACCAGCAGACCGCCCGTCTTAACCGTTGGCTCCAGCATCTTCATGGCAGCCGGATTCATGGCCACGCCGATATCGGGATGAGTTATGAAGATGGAACCGATCCTTTCATCCGAGATATTCACGAAGCAGGAGCACATGCCACCCCTTTTCTCTCCGCTGTAGTAGGGCAGCCAGGTGGTCTCAAGCCCGGCATTGAAGGCTGATTCCATCAGAAGTCTGCCGATGAAGAGGAGGCCCTGGCCGCCGAATCCGGAAATGGTTATCTCCCAGTTCAACTCCTGTCCCCCTTCTTCAGTGCAGCGACCCCGGGCAAGACCTTGTATTCCCCCAGCGGAAACTGCGGAATCATATTATTTGTCATCCAGGCCGGCGCATCCACAGGCTCTACCTTCCAGTTGATGGGGCACATGGAGAGTATCTCAACCATGGCAAATCCCAATCCGGCAAGCTGCGTGCGGAAAGCCAGCTCTACGGCCCTCTTGGCCTTGCGAACATTGGCTGGTGTATTTACGGCCACTCTGGCGATATACGCAGGGCCGTCCAGTGTCGCCAGCATCTCGCTCATCCTAATAGGCCAACCCGATTGCTCGGCAGTGCGTCCGCCGGGAGTGGAAGCCGTGTACATTCCCATGAGTGTCGTCGGCGCGAGCTGCCCGCCCGTCATGCCGTAGGTGGCGTTGTTGGCGAAGATGATGGTGATCTTCTCTCCCCTTGCGGCCGCATGCACGATTTCACCGGCGCCGATGGAGGCCAAGTCGCCATCGCCCTGTATGGCAAAGGGCACCAGGTCCGGCCTGCAGCGTTTGATGGCCGTGGCCACACACGGCGCGCGCCCGTGGGGCGCCTCCATGCCATCGACCTTGAAGTATTCATAGGCGGTCACCGTGCACCCTATGGAGCCGATGCATATCGCCCGTTCCTGAAGGTCCAGCTCCTGCAAAGCCTCCCCCACGAGACGTTCAATAATTCCATGGCCGCAGCCCGGACAAAAGTGCGTGGCGCGGTCGACCATTATGTCCGGCCGGGCAAAGATCACATTATCGTAATCGCTCATATCTGCTTGGCTCATAGTTCTCACTACATCATTAAATCGATCGCTTCGAAAATGGGATCCGCCTCCAGTGGAACACCGCCGTAGGTGTTTGCCAGCTTGATCTCGTTCTGATTACCTACTGCAATCCTGACATCCTCCAGCATCTGCCCTCCGCTCATCTCAGCAACGACGAATTTGCACCCTCTTTCGGCCAGATCAGCCAGCGGCTGATAAGGGAAGGGGAAGAGAGTGATGGGACGTATAAGGCCGACGCGCAGCTTCTTGTTGCGAGCCGTCTTCATGGCGCTGAGGGCTGATCTGGCTGCACTGCCATATGCTACAACGATAATATCAGCATCCTCTGTATTAAGTGCTTCGTAGCGTACTTCGCTAATACGCATCCGCTCGAATTTATCCAGCAGCAGTTTGATCCGCCGGGGATGGTCGATGGGATTCATCTCAAAGGAATTGATGCGGTTCTTGGGCCTGCCTTTGGCGCCCGTTATAGCCCACTTCTTTTCCGGCAGCTTTTTTACACGCTCACGCATGATCACAGGCTCCACCGCCTGTCCCAGGAATCCATCAGCTACCACCAGCGTCGGATTGCGGTATTTATCGGCCAGCTCGAAGGCCAGCATGGTGAAATCCATCATCTCCTGGACGGTGGAGGGCGCCAGGTTGATCAGGTAGTAGTCACCGTGTCCGCCGCCGCGTGTGCACTGCATGTAGTCGCCCTGCGCTCCTCCGATATTGCCCAGGCCGGGCCCGGCCCGCATGATATTTACGATAACAGCCGGCATCTCGGCCCCGGCCATATATGAGATACCCTCCTGCTGCAGGCTGAAACCGGGGCTGGAAGTTGATGTCATGGCGCGAAATCCCACGGCTGCTGCCCCATAGACCATGTTTATGGCGGCCAGCTCACTCTCTGTCTGCAAAAATACGCGGCCTTCCTCAGGCATGTGGCGGGCCATGTGTTCCAGCAGGTCGTTCTGCGGCGTGATGGGGTAACCAAAATATGCCTGGCATCCGGCGAGAATAGCGCCTTCTGCTACGGCAATATTACCCCCCATGAGGGTCCTTTCGGGCATCGCTCGGCTCCTCGGATTATTAATGGTCAGGAAATGGTGCCGGCTTCCAGAACACGGCTGCGGAAAACCGAAATGGCAACATCGGGGCACATGATTGCGCATGACTTGCAGCCCGTGCATTCGTGTGCCTTATCAGGGATTACCTCGGCGTAGTTTACACCGAGTCTGTTAATCTCTTTAGAAGTCCCGATGATTTCTCTGGGACAAACTGCAATACAGTAATGGCAGGCCTTGCACTTATCCTTGTCGATTACTATGTAGTTGGTTTTCCTGCTTTCTGAGATTAGCAATGCACCATACCTTCAAATTACTCGATGGCCTGAAAAAAGCGCAATCAGAAACATAGTTTACATACACGCAAATTATATGTCAAGAGGCGCATATGGAAACAGCCTTCCGTCCCTGTCCGCTATTCCTGTTTGTCCTTATAACGTCCCACACAGACAATATACTGTTTGCCGTCGTTTCCCGTGACCAATTTGTAATATACAGACTTATAAAACAGGCCGATTTTCCCCGGCATGGTGAAAACGTAGTCCTCCCAGCCTGTGCCATTCTTGAGCGCCCCTTCCACGATGGCATCCCTGAAAAGTTTGCCGGCCATGTCGGGCACACCTTTCAGGTTGCGCCCCACTACTGCTGGATTGCTCGCGTTGGCCGTCTCGGTCACGTATTTATCGAAGACATACACGTAGAGATCAGGCCTGTCCTTGTCCCTGTAGGGATTTTCTCCGGCATTGATCTTCCGGATCGTGCCGGGCGCATCGGCCGCGATATCGCCGGCCGTCTTCTCTACAATTTGTACAACAACGTCTTTGGTAACGCTATCCGTAGTATAGCGGGGCAAGACATAGCTGGTGACTATGCTGTCGTAAACGGAGCACGTATCGGCGCCGGCCGTTTTCTTCATATCGTCGAGTGCCTGCTGCCAGGCCTCTATGGTCGTGTCGGGAGTCTGGCGATTGAAGGCAATATACCATTCAGCCCGCCTCACATATGAGACCGGCTCGATCTCGGCGGGATTTACGCCTGCTTCATACGCCAGGAAGGCAAATCCCTGGGCCGGTCCCAGCCATACATCAACCTTTCCATCTACCAGTTTCTTAATGCACTGTACGTCATTTGCGCTCACGTCGAGGTTGGTAAAGCCGTGTTCCAACAGATAGAGCTGGTTGGAATCATCCTTATAAACGGCGATGGATTTTAACTTCCTGGCATCGTCCAGTGAGCTGATCTTGATATCCGATCCCCGTCTGGCATAGAACCATTCATCGGCGAATCCTATCGGCCCCACCCATTTGAACATCAGCTCACGGAAGGGGATCCTGCTCGTTGAATAGATCATGGTATTGGGCTGGTTCTGTACTATCTCATACCCCTCCGACCAGGGCATCAGTTCGATATTACTGTCAGTCCCCGTCTTGCTCATTAACGATCTGATAATCTCGGTCGATTGCCCGGTAATATTGCCCCGTTCATCGGCGAAATTAAAAGGCGGATTATCTTCCGTAATAATGCGCAGCGTTCCATCCGTTGCCGCACAGCCGAAGCCCGAGAAGAGCAGCAAGGCTGCCAGCAGTAAAACCGCGAAGTTTTTCATCACACGCCTCCTTAATGAGTATATATACTGTGAAGCTGCCTGATGCATATTTTTACACACGTCATATATAAATGTCCAGAGCTTAACAGGCGCATATGTATCCGTGGTATAATATTGCGCTTTTGCACGATTTGACAGGCATACAAGCCAATATGACAGCAACGGCAAATCCATTGATTGATTGAACAATTAGCCGGAATTGTATATTATAATGCAGAGCGACGCCGTAACCGGCTGTTTAATCTCGATCCATACCGATAGGAGTAATTGATGCCTCAGAAAAAAAGCAGGGTGTTTCAGACAAGGATGACCGCCAAGCGGAACAGCAAGCTAAACCGCAGCCAACGCGGGAAACAGATAGCCAGCTTCCGAAAAAGGCAGATCACCCGCGCTGCATACGAAATTATCGCCGAAAAAGGCTATTACAATTTCACCATGATGGATATCGCCAAGCGGGCGGGGGTATCCTCGGGGCTCATCCACCACTACTTCAAGGACAAGGAGAACATGCTGGTAACGCTCCTCAGGGAGATGCAGAACAATGTGCGTCTCTCTCTTGAGAGGGCGCTCGAGCGTGAGCAGGACCCCAAGGAGAAGCTGGGGATATTCGTGGACCAGGGCTTCAACCTGGTGGAAAACGAGCGCGAATATATCTACGTTACATTCGATTTCCTGACGCAGATCAAGTTCAACGAGCGCATGCAGCGCATTCTGAGCAAGCTGTACCGGGGATACCGTGATAGCCTCACGTTAATTCTGAGGGAAGGCAAGGAAAAAGGTATCTTCAGGGATGTCGATGAGCACTACCTGTCCACCATATTTTCCTCCATATTACTGGGACTGGAGCAGCAATATATCGTGGATAACACTGCATTCTTCTACCGTGAATATGCCGCCAGGGTGAAAAAGTTCATCTTCGACATGGTGCTGATCGAGAAATAGCCGCTCAGGACGGTATGGCCGCATCGTCCCTGCACAACTGCCTCAGTCTTTTAAAGGCCTCTTCCTGCTGCAGCTTCCCATCCTCGAAATCACCCCTGATGCGCAGCACATCGTCCTTTATTCCCAGGGCTGTCAGTCCCTTCTCGTCCAGCGGGAACTCGGGGAACAGGAAAAACAGTCTGGCTATCTCGCCTTTGCTGCCGCAGATGAGGTCCTCCACCGGCTGCTGCATGAGGTCCTTCTCCTCCCTGGTCAGCGGCGCTGCATTGAACACCTCGTTGCAGAAGTGGTAGCGGCACTCTCGCGGCCTGCGATCGAAAATGGGACAGGTGCTGAAATATTCCGAGTAAAACAGGCAGCCTATGTTCTTGCAGCAATAGCCGTTGCAGCCGGGGCAGATATTCACAGCCGCAGCATTCATGATGCCGACCAGCCGAGCTATGTCGGGACCGAATAGCCGGCCGAACTCGCTGTCCGTTAAAAATATCTTGGTATTCAGCCTGTCGTCTATCATAGACAATAATCTATCATACACCATTACCCGGTTCTAACTGGAACGCTTCTAAATCCTCGAGGTATCAGGCAAGTACTGTTAAATAACAGGACGATCGAAACGCAGGGGTGGAAGGGAGTTTACCCGCTCTTTCGCGGCATGCTCTGCAGCGACTTAAGCTCCTCAATCATATTGGTATATTTAAATGCCTGTTCCTTGGTTATCGCTCCTTTATGTATCAGGTCGCTCAGGGCCTGGTTAAGCGTCTGCATGCCTTCCTTGCGTGAGACCTGTATCTGGCCGTACAGCTGATGTATGCGCCCCTCGCGAATGGTATTGCGGATGGCGTTGTTGTTAAGCATGACCTCACAGGCCAGCACCATGCCGCTGTCCTCCCTGGTGGGAATGAGAAACTGGCAGATTACGGCCATCAGTATCTGAGACAGCTCATTCCTGATCTGCTCCTGCTGCTTATCCGGGAACATATCCAGGATGCGGTTGATTGTCTGGGCTGCGTCGATAGTATGCATTGTGCCCATGACCAGGTGCCCCGTCTCTGCAGCTCTGATAGCCGTTTGCATGGTCTGAATCTCACGTATCTCACCCACCACGATCACATCGGGATCATGACGCAGAGCCTGTACCAGGGCAACGTCAAACGATCCCGTATCATGTCCCACGTTGCGCTGCACTATCAGGCTTTTTTTATTCTTGAACACATACTCAATTGGGTCCTCGATGGTGATAATATTGCGCTGCGCATTCTGATTGAGGTATTCGACCATCGCAGCTATGGTGGTCGATTTACCGCTGCCCTTGGCGCCCGTAACGAGTATAAGCCCCGAACGTCTCATGGCCAGCTCTTTAACCATAGCAGGCAGGTTCAGATCATCCAGCCTGGGTATGTTGTAAGGGATGATCCTGACCGCAATGCTGAGCGTGGAACGCTGCTGCAGCACATTGATCCTGCAGCGCGTGTAATTCACAATGCTGTATTCGAAGTCCAGCTCGTGCCGGGCCGCAAAAGCTTCTCTCCTCTCGGGGGTGGTAAGCTCCTCGAAATAAAGCTCAAGATCCCTGGGCGTGCACGGATCCATGCCGGGTATCGGTATAAGCGTGCCGAATATCCTCACAGTCGGCACCGAGCCCACCCTCAGATGCAGATCAGAGGCATGGTTGTCTATGGCGATCCTGAGTAAATCCTGTATTCCCACGTGTTTTTCGTATATTGTACTCGGCCATCCCTCATTGTATAGATAATGGTTTCAATTATCAATTGGCAATGCGCACGGCCGCCATATATAATTCAACCCGATGTCCGAATTGCTGGAGAAGTTTAAAACCGAGGCTATCCTCACCGGCGCCCTCATCAAGCAGGTGTCATCCGCCGAAGAGGCTGTCGGTTATATCACCGGCCTGGCCAGGGACAAGGGGATAACCACCGTGGTCAAGTCGGTGTCGCCCATCGCTGACAGTATTAACCTGGCTGCACGGCTGTCGCAAGCGGGTGTTAAAGTCATGGAGACTTCCATAGCTCAATGGGCCGCCGGGCTGGCAAGGAAAGAGGATGTGCCCCTGGACAAACTGGCCGGTCTGGTATCAGCCGCCCTCGGCCGGCAGGTGCCGGCAGAGGCGGAGGCCCTCCTGCAGGCAGCCCGCAGCATTCTTAAAGAAGCTTATAGCGGATCCGGGCTGGGTATCACCGAGGCGGACTTCGGCATCGCCGAGACCGGCACACTGGTCACCCTGGAAAACGAGGGCAACGCGCGTCTGGCGGCGATCCTGCCCCGGCTGCACCTCACTCTGCTGGACGGTGAACGTATAGCCCGCAATCTGGCGGACGCAGCAGAGATGGTCAAAGGCTCTTCCGCAGGCATCCCCGGCCACAAGATCCCTACCTTCATCACTTACCTTACCGGGCGCAACACCACCGCCGATATACCGGGGGCCATCTTCGCCCGCGCACAGGGCCCGGCCGAAGAATACATCCTGATAATCAAAACCTGATTACGGATCGACTTCGAGAGCTTCCATGTCGGGAAAACTCAGAAAACAGGTCAGGCGGGCGCTGGCGGACGAAACGCTGCAGGCGGCGCTGAGCCGCTTCACCATACTGACCAAATTCGGCCGTCAGATGGGCATGACCGGCATAGATTTCGAAGCCCTCAGGCAGGACCTCCACCAGAGAAAAGCCAGGGCCATAGACAACCTTCCGGCGTTGATCAGAGAGTTCCAGCAAAACGCTACAGCGGCGGGTGCAATTGTCTTCGAGGCGGAGGATGCCGGTAAGGCCAACGAGTATATTGCCGGACTGGCCCTCCGGCACGGTATAAAGCATGTCATCAAGTCCAAGTCCATGCTGACCGAGGAGATCGGCCTCAGACACCACCTGGAACGCCTGGGGGTCAGGGTTGACGAAACTGACATTGGCGAGAGGATAGTCCAGCTGGCCGGTGAAAAGCCGGCCCACATAGTCGGCCCCGCCATACACAAGACTACCGAGCAGATCGCCTCCCTCTTTTCGGAACTGCTGGGTGAGCAGGTCAGCACGGAATCCCAACCGTTGCTGGATACCGTGCGCGAATCTCTGCGCCAGTCCTACCTCGACGCGGATATGGGTATCTCCGGCGCCAACATCGCCCTGTCCGAGACAGGCACCATCGTAATACTGACCAACGAGGGCAACGGCCAGCTTGTGACCACTCTATCCCCGCTGCACGTTGCCGTCGTGGGCATTGAAAAGATCATGTCTGGCTTTGAGGATGCCAACGCCGTGCTCAGGTTGCTCAGCCGCAGCTGCGTGGGCACCAAGATGACCGTATATACCTCATTTATCACGGGGACAGGACAGGCCGATTTGATTTCAGGTAAGCCGCTTCCGGGCGGCCAGGGTCCGCGTGAACTGCACATCGTGCTGGTGGACAACGGGCGCAGCAGTATGCGGGACTCGAATGACTTCAGGGAAGCCCTATATTGCATTAAATGCGGCGTTTGCCTCAACGTCTGCCCTGTCTTCGCGTCATTGTCGGGACAGACCTACGGACACGTGTACCAGGGCGGCATAGGCACCATTCTCACCGCCTTCTATCACGACCGGGAACGCTCCCGCGAGCTCTCCGAAATGTGCCTGGGATGCATGTCCTGCAAATCCGTCTGCCCGGCAGGAATAGATATACCGGATCTGATACGAAGGATGCGTACCCACCATGTCCGTGAGAAAGGACTCCCCACCGTTAAACGGCTGGCCTACGGCATGGTGCTCAGGCATCCCGCCCGTCTTGAGAGCGCGGCCGGGGCCTGCGCGAAGTTGCAGGGGCCGTTCCTGGACTCCGACTCCATGATCAACAGACTGCCGTACCCGCTGGGCAGCATCACCGATACCATCAGCCTGCCGGGGCTTAATACAAATCTGCTGCGCAGCCGCCTGGCAGAATTCTCACTCCCATCTCAAAGCAAATCACCTAAAATAGCCTTCTATTCCGGGTGCGTGACGTCCTTCGCTTACCCGGAGCTGGGTGAAGATGTCATGCGCCTGCTGGAGAAAAGTGATCTGGCCCCGTATTACCCGCAGGAGCAAGCCTGCTGCGGGGCGCCGGCTTACTTCTCTGGAGATTCCGCTACCGCCCTGGCGCTGGCCCAACGCAATATCGAGGCGCTATCAAACAGCGATCCTGACTACGTCGTTACCGTTTGCCCGGGCTGCGCCGTTATGCTGAAAAATGAATTTCCCACCCTCACGGAAAGCGATCCGGCATTGCATGAGAAGGCCGTCAGCCTTTCCGGCAGAGTGCGCGATCTGTCACAGCTAT
>JBAZLT010000014.1:0-13701 GCA_041650115.1 Dehalococcoidia bacterium
GGAAGTGGCTGAGCGAGTTGGCAGCCGAGAAAAGCTGGCTGCAGAGGTCGGCGTACGGCTCCATCGATCCGCCGGCATCCATGATGAGCAGCAGCTTGATGCTGTTCTTGCGGGGGCGCTTCCATTTGAACTCGAGCTCGCCCGCGTTTTTACATGTGGCGTCGATGGTTTTGTCCAGGTCGAGCTCGTCCTCGGGCCCGGCGCGGTTCAACTGTCTGAGCTGCTTGAGCGCGACTTTTATCTGGCGGATATCCAGTGTAACGTCGTCGCGATAGTTGCGGAAATAACGCTGTTCGGCGATGCGTATGGCGCTGCGCATGCCGCCCGGTCCGCCCACCAGCATGCCCTGCGGATTTTTACCCGAGTGGCCGAACGGCGAGGTGCCTCCGGTGCCGATCCAGTAATTGCCGCCGTCGTGGCGCTCGTTCTGCTCCTTGAGGCGTTTCTCGAACTCCCTGAGCAGCTCCTCAAGGTCCATTTTCTGGATGGCCGCCAGCTCTTCCGGCGTGAGCTCGGGCCTGTTTCTGGGGTTCATCAGCCACTGGATCAGCTCCTCTGTAACCTGAAAGGGGGGAGCGATGGCGCCGAAATACTCCTTGAAGGCGACGTCGTACTGGTCGAAATGGGTCTCGCTCTTGACCAGTATGGCGCGCGCCAGGTAGTAGAACTCGTTAAGGTTGTGAATCAGGCGCTTGTCCAGCGCCTCCATCAGGATCATCCACTCGTTGATGGAGACGGGGACCTTCTTGTCCTTGAGCGTATAGAAAAAAGGAGTAAACATAGCCGGCTTGCATTAAAGCGGACGCGCTTAATTTCCGTATACGTTGTAGCCTTTGGTCTGCGTCTTCTTCTTTATGTGGTGGGACACGTAGAAATCCAGGTCGTTTTCCTTCTTAATCAGCGTGCCCAGGAAAGGAATCTCGCCCTCCTTGATCTTGCCGTCCAGGCCGCTGGCCATCAGGGCCTGTATCCAGTCGATCAATTCGCTGGTGGAGGGTTTTTTACGGAAGTCATCGATCTTGCGCAGCGTATAGAAGGTCTCCAGCGCCTCCTTTAGCAGAGCGCCCTTGATGTCGGGGAAGTGCACCCTGACTATGTCCTCCATCAAAGGCGGCTCGGGAAACTCGATGTAGTGGAAGATGCAGCGGCGCAGGAAGGCGTCGGGCAATTCCTTCTCGTTGTTGCTGGTGATGATGACGATGGGCCGGTGCTTGGCGCTAATGGTCTCATCTGTCTCGGGGATGTAGAAGCTCATCTCGTCCAGCTCGTTGAGCAGGTCGTTGGGGAACTCCAGGTCGGCCTTATCCACCTCGTCGATCAGCAGCACCACCTGCTCGGGCGCCGTGAAAGCCTGCCCCAGCTTGCCCAGCTTGATGTAGTGCTTGATTTCGGAGACGTTTTTGTCGCCAAAACGGCTGTCGTTAAGCCTCTGCACGGTATCGTAAACATACAGGCCTTCGGCTGCCTTGGTGGTCGATTTGATATGCCAGCGTATCAACGGCTTGCCCAGGGATACCGAGATGCTGTGCGACAGCAGCGTTTTGCCGGTGCCCGGCTCGCCCCTGACCAGGAGCGGCCTTTTAAGCACGATGGAGACATTCACGGCGTTTTTAAGCGCGTCTGAGATGACATAATCAGCCGACCCTTTGAATTTTTCGAACTGGTCCTGTTTCATTATTTACCCTCCGGGATATCCCGGTTCACATTTAAACCCTCCGATCGGCGCGACCGGAGGGTCTGGCTGTGCCGAGCTGAATTTACTACGTTGAAATTTTAGGTTAACGGTCGTCTAAAAGCAAGTATCGTTGATTGGCCCGTCAACGTGATGTGATCGTTTCAGAATCGTAAAAATGAATATAAGCAATGGACGTGCATGATATAATCACGAACTGACAGGTATATGGAAGAGTATAAAATTCTGTTCAGGCCCTCGGGTAGAAAAGTCACCTGCAGCGCCCGCAGCGATATTCTAAGCTGCTGTCGCAGGAACGACATCGCTATAAACAGCGTTTGTGGCGGGCAGGGGAAATGCCGCTCCTGCAGGGTGCGCATCGAGAAAGGAAGCGCCGGCCCGCCAACGGCGGCAGAGCGGAAGAAACTCTCGCGCCAGGAACTGGAGAGCGGCTGGCGCCTGGCCTGTCAGACCCGGCCCGCCCGCGATCTGACCGTATACCTGCCGCCCGTCAGGGGACTGACTTCAACCCCTGCGTTCAAAGAGGAACTGCTGGCCGGGATAGTCCCTGACGGAAGGGCGAGGCGCGCCGGCAAAGCGCCCGGCGTGGCTGTCGATCTGGGTACGACCAAGATTGCCGGGTACCTGGTCGACCTTCGTGACGGCCGCATACTGGGCAGCTGCGCCGTGGCCAATCCGCAGGAGGTGTACGGAGACGACGTGATCAGCCGCATCACATATGCTATGGGCTCGGACAACGGCGAGAAGAAGCTGCAAAAAAAAGCTGTGGCCGCCATTGACGAGCTGATTAAGAAGCTGTGCCTGGGGGCGGACTGCGAGCCCGGCATGATAAGCAGGGTGTCCGTCTGCGGCAACACAGCCATGCACCACCTTCTGCTGGGTTTGCCGGTCGGCCAGCTTGCGCACGCGCCCTATTTACCCTGGACGAAGGACCCGGTGAGCATGCGCGCCGGCAGGCTGGGACTGAAATCGGTAGAGAAGGCCGACGTATATTTATTGCCCATTATCGGAGGTTATGTAGGTGGAGACCATGTGGCAGTGCTGGCGGCAACGGATGCCGCCGACCGTAAATCGCCGACTCTTATTGTCGACATCGGGACCAATACCGAGATATCGCTGGCGGGTGCAGGAGGCATTACCAGTGTGTCCTGCGCCTCGGGTCCGGCCTTCGAGGGGGGACATATCAAACACGGCATGAAGGCCTCGGCCCGGGCGATCGACAGGATCGTTATAAAGGACGGCAGGGTCCGGTACAGGACCATCGGACGGCACAGGCCGGTCGGTATCTGCGGCTCCGGCATGCTCGACGCCGTGGCGCAGATGTCCATCGCCGGCCTGCTCGACCCGGGAGGGAGGATAAGGAGGGAGAGTCCTCTCATCCGTTTAGAAGGGGGGCAGCCGGAGATGTCGATCGCCGGAGGAGATCGGTCGGCCGGCGGGGAGGACATCGTCATCACGCAGGGAGATATAAGGGAGCTGCAGCTGGCCAAGGCCGCCATACGCACGGGCATCGATATTTTGCTGGAAACGGCGGGTATGGCTGCAGATGATGTAAAGCGCGTGATCATCGCGGGGACATTCGGGAATTATATTGATATAAAGAGCGCCGTCAGGGTGGGAATGCTGCCGGACCTGCCTTTGCGGCGCTTCAGCCAGGTCGGCAATGCGGCCGGCGCCGGCGCCTGCATGGTGCTGGTCTCCCAGACAGCCCGTAAAAAAGCGGAATACATGGCCGGGGATGTGAGATACATTGAGCTCGCCGACAGGCCGGATTTTATGCAGGTGTTCGTCAGGGCGCTCGGGATCCCATCATAAGGAGGTTCTATATGGAGATAGGGAATCACTGGGACGAGATAAGGAAGATCTTCGAAGAAGCTTACAAGAGCTGTTTCCACTACGCGGTGGCAACGGTAAATCCCGATGGATCGCCGCATGTAACGCCCATCGGGGGACTGGCGCTGAGGGATGATAAGACCGGTTTCTATTTCGAGGAGTTCCCTTCGAGGCTGCCGCAGAACCTCAGGCACAATCCGCGCGTCTGTGTAATGGCGATAAACGCCGATAAGCTATTCTGGGGCAAGGCGCTGATGGACGGCAGGTTCCCCTCTCCCCCGGGCGTCAGGCTGCTGGGCAAGGTTGGCGAGGCCAGGGATGGGACCAAAGAGGAGATCGACTTCTGGCAGAAGAAGATCGGCTTTACCAGCAAAATGAAGGGCTACAAGATAATGTGGGAAGGCATGCGCCATGTGCGCGATATACAGTTCGACGGTTATGAGCCCATTTACCTGGGCGACATGATGGCCGGCCTGGAATAGGGCGGCTATAATCTCTATATGGTTGGCAAGAGAAAAGAAAGAGTCCTGATCGGCATGAGCGGCGGGCTGGACTCGTCGGTCGCGGCGGCTTTGCTCGTTCATCAGGGCTATGCTGTCACAGGCGTGACAATGAAGACCTGGGCCGGTGGGGACATACCGGCCGGTGCCAGGCACGGGTGCTACGGGCCGGGCGAGGAGGGGGATATCGCGGACGCTGAAAAGGTCGCCGGCAAGCTGGGGATAGATTACCGCGTGATAGACCTGTCTTCGGAGTTTAAGACCGGGGTGCTGGACTATTTCTGCCGTGAGTACAAATGCGGAAGGACCCCCAGTCCCTGCCTGATATGCAACAGCCTCATCAAATTCGGCAGGCTGTGGGGCGCGGCGGCCGAGAGCGGCATCGAATTCGACTATTTCGCCACGGGGCATTATGCGCGCTGCGAACACGATGCGCGCAGCGGACGCTATTTGCTGAAAAAAGGAAAGGACCTGCGCAAGGACCAGTCGTATTTCCTGGCATTCTTGAAGCAGGAACAGCTTGCCAGGATAATGTTCCCTCTGGGCGGGCATACAAAGCATGAAGCAAGGTCTATGGCCTCCGAGCTGGGGCTGGAGGTCAGGGAAAAACCCGAGAGTCAGGACTTTATCGGCTTCGATTACCATACGGTACTGGGGGAGATGCCGCCCGGCCCCATAACCGATACCGGGGGCAAGCGCCTGGGTACACATCGTGGTCTGGGCTTGTATACAGTGGGCCAGCGCAAAGGCCTGGACCTGAGCGGTGGACCATATTATGTGACGAGAATTGATGCTGAGATCAATTCAGTCATCGTGGGCGGAAAAGAAGACCTGCTGAGAAGCGAGCTGACGGCGTCACAGCTTAACTGGATCGCCATAAAGCAGCCGTCTGCATGCATGAAAATGACCGCCAAAATACGCTACCAGCACCCGGGCGCCGAGGCTGAAGTCACCCCGCTGGAGCGGGGCCGGGTTAAGGCGAAGTTTTCCTCGCCGCAGTCGGCCATAGCGCCCGGGCAGGCCGTAGTTTTCTACGACGGGTCCACGGTTGTCGGCGGAGGGATCATAGATTGCTGATTATAATGAGTGAAACACTGTAATTGCTGTCAAGCCCTGACGCATTCCTGAAATTAGAGAGGAGAAATAAGATGGCCGCGCATCAGAAAATAGATAAAATCAAGTTTAAGTCGATCGAGATTCCGCGTCTTACGAGGGGAATCGCCCATAATTCGCTCGAGCTGATAGGCAATACGCCACTGGTGCGTCTCAACAGGATCTCCGCCAGCGCAAAGGCCGAGGTGGTGGCCAAGCTTGAGTCGTTCAATCCAACGAGCAGCATTAAAGATCGGGTCGGCGTTGCCATGATACTGGCTGCCGAGGAGGAAGGGGAGATCAGGGAAGATACCGTTCTGATAGAGCCCACCAGCGGAAATACAGGCATAGCGCTGGCCTCCGTCGCTGCCCAGCGGGGATACAGGCTGATACTGACCATGCCCGACTCCGTATCTCTTGAGCGCAGACAGCTCCTGGCGGTTTTCGGGGCTGAGCTGGTGCTTACGCCCGGAGCGCAGGGCATGACTGCGGCGGTGGCCAAAGCGGAGGAGCTGGCCGCACAGAATAAAAACTACCTGCTGCTGCAGCAATTCAAGAACGCGGCCAATCCCGACATACACAGGGCAACCACGGCCGACGAGATATGGCGCGACACCGACGGGCGCGTGGACGCTATCGTATCGGGCGTGGGCACGGGTGGTACCATAACGGGTATAGCGGAGGTCATCAAGGCCAGGAAGCAGAGCTTCAAAGCTATAGCCGTTGAACCCGAATCCTCGCCGGTGCTGTCCGGAGGCAAGCCCGGCCCCAATAAAATACAGGGTATAGGCGCGGGCTTCGTCCCCGGTATCCTGAGAACCGACCTGCTGGACGAGATCGTACAGGTGAAGCATGAGGATGCGGGCGAAACAGCCAGGCGACTGGCCAGGGAGGAGGGCATCCTGGCGGGCATATCCTCCGGCGCCGCCGTCTGGGCCGCCCTGCAGGTAGCCAGCCGGTCCGAATACAAAAGCAAGCTGATCGTAGTCATTCTGCCCGATACAGGTGAACGTTACCTGTCGACCTGGCTGTTCCAGGAATGAATGAACAGAATAGGGCGACATAGTACCTTTCCATCGGGGCGTGAATACTGATTATTTGATGCTCCAGATAAGCCGGAACGGCCGGTCTTTGCTAAAATAGAGGGATAAATTCGTACCCGAGGATAATATGAAACGCATCTACATGGACTACGCGGCCACCACGCCCATGCAGCCCGAGGTGGCCCAGGCTATGCAGCCTTATTTCAGCCAGAGGTTCGGCAATCCTTCCAGCGTACATTCGATGGGACAGGAGGCGAAGGACGCCGTGGATGAGGCGCGCATAAAAGTTGCGGCACTTATCGCATGTAAACCTGAGGAGGTGACCTTCACCGGCGGCGGGACGGAGGCAGACAATCAGGCCGTCAAGGGAGTCTGCCTGGCCAATAAGGACAGGGGCAACCACATCATTACCTCCCCGGTCGAGCACCATGCCGTGCTCAATACGTGCAGCTATATGAAAGAGCTGGGCTTCGATGTGACGGTTGTGCCCGTCGATGAATACGGCATGGTGGATCCCGACAGCATCAGGAAAAGCATAACGGCGAAGACCCTGCTGGTCTCGGTGATGCATGCCAACAATGAAGTGGGCAGTATCCAGCCGATCGAAGAGATCGGCCGCATCAGCCGGCAGGCGGGGATATATTTTCATGTCGACGCGGTGCAGACTGCGGGGCACCTGCCTATCGACGTTGATAAGCTGGGCATCGACCTGCTGTCGGTATCGGCGCACAAGCTCTACGGCCCCAAGGGCGTGGGCATGCTGTATGTGCGCGACGGGACACGCATAGCGCCGCTGTTGCACGGGGGAGAGCAGGAAAACGGCAGGCGCGCCGGCACGGAGAACGTGCCGGGCATCGTCGGATTCGGGAAGGCGGCCGAGATCGCCCTGGCTGATATGAAAGAGGAAGCGCCCAGGCTGACGAAATACCGCGACCGGCTGATAGACTCTATAATGAAGAGGATGTCCGATGTTTACCTTAACGGACACAGGACATCCCGGCTGCCCAACAACGCCAATTTCAGCTTCGACTTCATCGAGGGTGAATCGATACTGATGTACCTGGATGCCGAGGGCATCTGCGCCTCCACCGGATCGGCCTGCAGCTCGGCCAGCTCGGAGCCGTCGCATGTCCTGATGGCGCTGGGCATACCGGTGGAGCGGGCACGCGGCTCGGTCAGGTTTTCACTGGGAAAGTGGACATCCGCCGAGGATATAGATAAAGTAGTTGAGGCGCTGCCGCGCATAGTCGAGAAACTGCGCGCCATGTCGCCGCTGGTGAAGGAGAGGTGCGGGTGGATAAACTATCTGTAAGTCCGGTCTGCGAAAACCAGTAAAAGCGGGAGGTTGAGAGATGACGCTGGAGAGGATGGTCAAAGAGAAGCTGATCAAAGAAGCGCCTGCCGATTCCCTGGTGATAAAGACGCTGTTGGCTTCGGCTGCCGACGGCCTGGGCCGCGCCGCTCAGGATATCGAGAAGCAGCCGGTCAGGAGCTTCGCCCAGGCCTATGACGCAGTCTATGACGCCTGCTGCGCCTATATGAGGTCGCGGGGCTACCGGACCGTGGCTGCCAGCGATCATGCCACGGTGCTGGCTTTCTGCCGCTTGCTGTTGCCGGAAGACCACGTCCGCATGCTCAGGACATTCGAGGCGGCCGAGAAAAGAAGGCACAGGGAGATGTACAGCGGAAACTATTCCATAGGGGCGGCGGAGGCCGCCGAGCTGGTGGCCGGCGCCCGAAAGCTGGTGGAACAGGTGAAAGGCCTGACAACTCTCCGTCAATAAGCCGACGCCTTTTCCGGCAGACGCCAACACGGTCGACGCCGCATCTTCGCGGCCGCACCCTCACTATTAAGTGGACCCTCTCAAATATCTGAAATATGACAAATTGTGTTGACAGGCATATAACAATATGTTATAAAAAATTAAAATAGATACGGTATGAAAGCAATAGAGGAGGCGTTGTGGGTTAAAAATGCAAGGAATGGGGAAGGATAAAAGGCAGATTAGTGCCTGACGGTTTGCAGAGAAATTTAATGGGGAGGAAACTTATGAAAATCAGTGAAGGTACATGGGAGCAGATACAGAAACATTTATGCTACACGGATGAGGAAATGAAAATATTCAAGGCGGAACCCCGGAACGAAGATGCCATATCCCGTGGGGCTGCCATGCTCAACAAGACGATCATTGCTGAGGTAATCGAAGCGCACGGGTGCGATGCCGGGCACAGGGCAGGCGACAGGTTCTATTTTGACGGGCGCGGCGTCAGCCTGTTGACCCGGCTGGGACCCAGCCGGATATGTATTTTTGCGCTGCACTCCATTACGCTTGCCATGCCTGCTATGGCCGAGCTCTTCTATGCCGGCATCGATCCCAACCAGATGCGGTTCAAGCGCTTCGGCTGCCCGGATGTCGGTGTAAGGTGCGGGGGATGGGGACATATCGTAATGGAGATAAAAATGGAGGACAGGAGAAGCACCGGGTAGAGTTGTCAGAGCCTGGGAAGACGCAAGCCGGCGTTTTCCCCGCCTTTGTCCTCGGAAGTCGATTCGGTGAAAAAGTCGATCGGTTTATTCAGTATTTGCGCGACCTCGATGAGAAGGGTGAGATTAAGCTTCCTTTTGCCCAATTCGTAGTTGGAGAGAGCGGACTGTGTGCATTTCAGCCTGGCGGCAAGCTCCAGCTGCGTCAGCCCTATTTCTTCCCTCGCCTGCTTTATTCTCTCTCCTATCTCACGGGACCTCATGCGGGAATTTTATCACAATTTATATTCTGCCTCCAATAGCGCGAAAAAGAAATATGACAATTTGTCTTGACAGATATATGACAGAATGTTATATTCGAAATTGACCGGGAGTCACAGGGAAAGGAGGTGAAAGCAATGAAGGTAGCTGAGATAGAGACGAAGCAGCTGAAAGAGCTGCTTAACAAAGGGTGGATGACGCATGACGCCATGTGGTTTTACAATAGTTATCAGGAGGTGGGGATCGAGACGACCAACAGGATAAACAGGGCTGCGGTGAAGGCCATGGCGGCGATCGAGATCAAGCGCATTGCCAAAGCGCTGGGCGCCGGGGAGGTCAAAAACTTCGATCAGCTGTATGAACTGTTCGAGTCCGCCATGTACATTGTATCGGGAGATTTCATGAGGTATAGATTCTGGTCCCCCGCGCCCAATGTCATACACGGCGAGTGGGAAACCTGTTTCGCCTACAGCGGTATCAAATCCCTGGGGGTTATCGACCAATATGAGTGCGGCATTATGGACCGCATAGAGTCCTGGCTGGACACACTGGGGTTGAAATGGACGGTAGAGCCCAGGGTCACGCGGTGCATGATGCATACCCATGGCAGGTGTTATCGTGACTACACGTTCAATTTCGACCTGTGAGCGCGCCGGGCGAAAAACCCTGGCCAAATTTAAGTGAAGCATATGCGAGGGGGAAATCGATGAGCGATTCAAAAGCAAAGATGGGTTATTTCTGCTCCCTGGTGCCCACTGAGATAATTGCGGCAGCGGGATATGAGCCGGTATGGGTGAAAGGCAAAGCCGAGATGACGGCCGCCGCCGATGCCCGGATGTATCCCAATATGTGCCCCTATATTAAAAGCCTGTTTACCGATGCTGCGGAAGCCGGGGGAAGCGCCTTCGACGGGCTGGTCTTTGCGCGCTCCTGCGACGGAGTGCGACGCCTTTACGATGTCTGGCAGGCCTACATACCATCCAAATTCACCTATATGCTGGAGGTCCCCAAGAATGCCGACGACCTGGCCGTTACGTACTTTGCTGCACAGCTGCGCGACTTCGCCTCACAGATGGGTAAGGCATCCGGCCGCGAGGTAACGGTCCCGACTCTCAGGAAGGCCATAAAAGACGCGAACGCGGCCAGGAGCAAGATGCGCGAGCTGTACAACCGTCAAAGTGCGTCACCCCTACCCATGGCCGGAAGTGAGCTCTTCATGCAGGGCCTTGCGATATTGCACGGTGATGGGGCAAAGGGTATAACGGCAACGAGGAAAAAACCCGTTGCGGAGGGCGCCGCGGCAGGCAGCCGCAAGAAAACCCGTGTCATGGTCTGCGGCAACGTGATGTCAAGGCCGGATATTTTTCAGATGATAGAGGGAAGCGGCGCGGACGTCCCGGTTGCAGACGTCTGCACGGGGCTGAGGTTCTTCGAGCGTATTGTCGATGAAAAGGGAGATGATCCCTTTCTGTCGCTGGCGGAGGCTTACCTGGGAGTGCCGCGCTGTTCGAGGACGGCGGCGCCGGCCGAGACGTACGCGCGCATCAGGGACAATGTCAATCGATACGATGTAAACGGAGTGGTGCTGACCGCGCTCAAATTCTGCGACCAGCAGCTGTACGATATTCCCTACCTGTTAAAAAAGCTGAACGATGACGGCATACCCGTACTCTTCGTGGAGAACGACTATGTCTTCAAGGACAAGGACAGGATCAGGACGAGGGTGGAAGCCTTCGTGGAAATGCTGGAAAGTTGAGGGATAATGAGATGTTGAATAAATTTTACACGGAAATGAAGAGCAGCCTGGAAGCTGCGTACCAGCAGAAGCCGCGCGCCGCGATCAGAGTGACCATACAGCTGGCCTCCACTTTCGTTGAAGCGTACCGCGCCGACAAGAACGTCGTCTGGACCTCTTTTTATTCCTTCCCCATGGAGCTGCTGGCGGCCTTTGACGTGACGCCCTTCGATTTTGAGATAGCCGCCAATTTGCTGCCCACGTTCAGCGCAGATGCCGCGGTTGAGATCATGAACAGGGCCGAGGAGGTCGGCTATTCCACCGATATCTGCTCGTATCACAGGCTGGCCGCCGGGTGCGACATGCTGGGTTACATGCCCAGGGCCGACCTGCTGCTCTCCTCCTCTTATTTTTGCGACGGCAAAGCCAAGACCAACAAGACGCTGGCGGACCGTTGCGGCAAAGAGGCCATAACGCTGGATATTCCGAATAAGATCAGTCGTGAATCGGTTGATTATGTGGCCGGCCAGCTGCGACGCATCGCCGGCAGGATCGAGAGTATCAGTGGTCAGAAGCTCGACCTTGAGCGCCTGCGGGAATGTATCCGCGTCTCCAACCGGGCCAGGCGGGCCTATGAACAGCTGGCGGACCTCCAGAAAGTCTCACCCTTCCCGTATATCGGCGTGCCCGTGATAAATATGTCTATCTTCGGAAACATGCTGGCGGGAAAGGAGATACAGGAGCAGATTTACCTCGAGATAGTGGAGGAGAGCCGCAAGAAGATCATGGAGGGCAGGCTGACGCCCGAGAAGTACCGCGTATTATGGCTGGCCTGGTTCCCGGTGCAGCCCACAGTTATCAGGCAGATATTCAGAAAAAACGGCGTCACAATTGTTATGGGCGAGCTGGCCCGTAACTACGGGGGCCGGATGGACGAGTCCCTGCCGTTTGAGAGCCTGGCGCTGTGGTGCCTGAAGAATCCATACGTGGGCACCATCGAGCAGCGTCTGAAGGGAATTAACGAGATCATAGATGAGTATAATCTGGATGGTGTGGTGCACTTCTCCACCGATGCCTGCCGGCATTCCTGCGCGGCGCAGAAGCTGATCGGCGACGTGATGAAGGAGCGGAATATACCTTACCTGGTGCTCGACGGCGATATGAGCGATAAGCGTAAATACTCGCCGGAAAGGACCGAGATGCTGCTGGAAAACTTCATAGGCATCATGGCGGGACGCAAGTAAGGACCGGTCAGGGGCCCGTTACGGGCTTAGTGAAGCTGAACGCCTTATCACGGAAGAGACCCAGGCAGATATCCACCACCGCCGGATCGTAAAGTTTGCCTTTTTTGTACTCTATTTCGTTGAGCGCCCTCTCGATACCCAGTGAAGGTCGGTAAGGGCGGTGCGAGGCCATGGCCTCTACCACGTCGGCCACCGCCAGTATCTTCGCCTCGGGAAGTATCTGTCCGTCTTGAAGTTTGTTGGGGTATCCGGAACCGTCCAATCTTTCGTGATGCTGCAGCACCGTCAGGGCAACCGGGCCGGAGAACTCGATCCCGGACAGAATATCGAAGCCGCCCTGTGAGTGAGTTTTGATTATCTCCCACTCCAATTCCGAGAGTCTGCCCGGTTTGCTCAGGATGTCGGCCGGCACATACATCTTGCCTATATCGTGTACTGTGGAAGCCATGATCAGGTGTTCCACGGCAGCGTCGTCCATGCCCATTTCATGTGCTATGGCGCTGGCCAGTCCGGCCACCTTTTGCTGGTGGCCGGCGGTATACGGGTCGCGCAGGTCGACTATGCGGGCCATGGCGTTGATGGAGTCGCGCAGAGTCTTTTGCAGGGCTTTGTAGCTGGCCGCAAGCTCGTTTTCGGCCTTATGCCGCCTTGTGATGTCGCGGCCGTAGGCAAGTACCGCGAAGGCACGGCCTGATTCATCGTAAAGCGGGATTTTCGTGGTGTCGTAGATATGGAGGGAGCTGTCGCCCCAGGTGACAAGGTTATCGAGGTTGTGCAGTATCTTTCCATCCATAGCTTCGTTATCATCGCTGTGGAAACCGGTGATGCCTTTAGCCGGATTACCGCAGCATAGCTCGTCCGAGAAGAAATCCGTATCCGGCTTGCCGATCATATCCTGCGGTTGAACATGCTGCGATTCGGCGAAAGTCTTGTTGACCAGTATGAACCGGTGTTGCTGGTCCTTGGCGTATATCCAGTCCGGGGTTGAGTCGATCACGTTCTGCAGCAGTATCTTGGACTTCAGTATGGCGTCCTCCGACTGCTTGCGGCTGATGGCATAGCGCATGGCCCTAAAAAGTATATGAATGTCGATCTGGCCTTTAACCAGGTAGTCCTGGGCGCCCATCTTGAGGGCTTCCAGCCTCGTCTTCTCATCATCAGGATCGGTCATTACCACAATGGGAGTGTGAATGTGCTCATTCTTCATGGCCATTAACGTTTCCGTGCCCCGGCAGTCCGGGAGATGAAGATCGAGCAGCACGACGCTGATGTTATTGTGTCTCAGCAGTTCCAGGCCTTCGGCCAGGTTCACTGCGTATCTGTCACGGTAGTCAATTCCGGGGGCATCTTTTAACAGCTTCCTGATCAAGCGCGCGTCCGCCGGGTCGTCCTCGACGATAAGGATGGTGATGGGCCTTTCCTTCTCTTCAGGTGTAGTCATCTATTCTCCTCTGGCTGACAGGAGCAGCACAATTTTAGTGATGATTGCTGACTGCGTGCCGGGACCGGTCTATCACTGAGCAGGCGTTTTTATCGATATTATGCGGTATGTCCCATCACCGGGACGCCTTGCCGTGCCGGATTCTATTTCGTCAGCAGGATGCTGACGGTGATTGCTTTTACTAATATATCATATATGTATTGATTAGTCAGCCGGTTTGTACAAATTTTTGTAAGCGGCTGAAAAATCGGGGTCTTCACGTTCGAATTGCCTGCGCAGGCGGCGCATCCTCTGTGCGAAGTGCTCTACGTCCTGTTCGCGCACCAGCTTAAGCCAGAGGTCCGTTTTCTCCCGGAACAGCTTCTCAATGCGGG
>JBAZLT010000015.1:0-13612 GCA_041650115.1 Dehalococcoidia bacterium
ATTATCACATCTCGTTCAGACAAATATCAGAATGCGATCACCCAGATACGGCGAACTCTACAGGAGTTTCGCATAGAGGGCGTGGAAACGAATATATCTTTTCTGAGAAACCTGTTGTCCAGGCAGGAAGTGGAGAATAACGATATCCACACGCGTTTCATCGAGGACAATGCCGCTACTCTGGCGTCAACCCCTGCTGAATGGAAGGAGCGGTTTTTCGCCGACGACCGGTCTGTACCGTCCAATGAAGCAGTGCTTGAGCAGCACCCGGCGCCTCCGGGAACTATACCACTGAAAGCGCCCATGCAGGGGTGCGTGGTAGATATCGAGGTCATCGAGGGAGATGCCGTTACAGCTGGCCAAAAATTGGTTGTACTGGAATCCATGAAGATGGAACATGTCATTACGGCAGTTAGCAGCGGATACGTGCGCGCGATCTGCGTTACACTGAATGAAAACGTGCAGGTCGGATCACCCCTGCTTTTTGTAGAGGAAGCTGAGGTCAGCGCCGATATTAAGACCACTGAAAGCGAACTCGACCTTGACGTTATCCGTCCCGATCTCGCCGAGGTGATAGAACGTCATTCTTTCACACTGGATGAGCGGCGTCCCGAAGCCGTTGCCAAGAGACGCAGCAAGAACCGGCGCACGGCGCGCGAGAATGTGGGTGACCTGTGTGATCCCGGCAGCTTCATCGAATATGGTGCTCTGATTGTAGCTGCCCAGCGCGGCCGGCGTCCGCTGGACGAGCTTATCAGGAAAACGCCCGCCGACGGGCTTATCACGGGAATCGGCACTGTAAACCGTGAGTTATTCGACGAAGAAAGGTCACGCTGCATGGTATTGGCCTATGATTTCACGGTGTTGGCCGGCACTCAGGGCCTTTTCAACCACAAGAAGATGGATCGAATGCTGCATATAGCAAATCAATGGCAACTCCCAACCATTTTCTTCGCCGAGGGCGGCGGTGGTCGTCCGGGTGACACCGATGCCAACGTGGTGGCAGGGCTGGATCTCACCACCTTCAGCCGTTTTGCAGCTCTGAGCGGCAAGGTCCCCCTCATCGGTATTGTGGAGGGCCCCTGCTTTGCCGGCAATGCATCCCTGCTGGGTTGCTGCGATGTTATCATCGCCACCAGGGGATCCAATATCGGCATGGGCGGCCCTGCTATGATCGAGGGAGGAGGGCTGGGCGTTGTCAAAGTCGAGGATATCGGCCCCATCGATGTTCAAACTCGTAACGGCGTGGTGGACATAGAGGTCGCCAATGAAGCTGAGGCAGTATCGGTTGCCAGAAAATACCTGTCATATTTCCAGGGATCGATCGCCTCCTGGGAATCCGCCGACCAGCGAAGGCTGCGCTGGCTGATACCTGAGAACAGGTTAAGGGTATATGATGTCAGGAAAGTGATTGAGGGCCTGGCGGATACAGGGTCCGTGCTTGAGATGAGGCCGCGTTTTGGACCCGGTATGGTTACTGCACTGGTGCGTATCGAGGGCAGGCCGTTCGGCCTGATCGCCAATGATCCCAGACATATGGGAGGAGCTATTGAGGCTGACGACGCCGACAAGGCGGCGCGCTTTCTCCAGATGTGCGATGTGCACCGCCTTCCCGTCCTGTCACTGTGCGATACGCCAGGATTCATGGTCGGACCCGACATTGAGGAACGAGCTCAGGTGCGCCATGTCTGCCGTATGTTCGTGGTCGGAGCACATATGACCGTCCCATACTTTACCATCGTTTTGCGCAAGGGATACGGTTTGGGCGCCATGGCCATGGCATCCGGCAGCTTCCACGATTCATTTTTTACAATTGCCTGGCCGACCGGGGAGTTCGGGGGCATGGGTCTGGAAGGAGCGGTCAAACACGGCTTTAAAAAAGAGCTTGAAGCTATAAAGGACCCGGCTGAGCGGGAGGCAACCTACAAATTTTTCGTGGAGCAGGCCTACGCCATGGGCAAGGGCTTGAATATGGCATCCTATATGGAAATCGATGCCGTGATCGATCCCGCCGAGACACGCCGCTGGATCATGCGCAGCCTGAATTCGGTTCAGAAAAAAGCTTCTGAGGCATCGGGACGCACGTTTATCGATCCCTGGTAAATTTCTATTTAATCAGCCTGCGCGCCTCTGCCTCAACCGTCCGGTAGACATCCCTGAGCGGGACCCTCTTCTCTGCAGCAATTTTTTTGCATTCGTCGTATTCAGGGGCGATACTGACGATATCATCTTCGAAGCGCTTGACCTTTACCCTGACTTTGCCGTAGCTCGATTCGAACTCAACCATCTCCCGGCCTGCGATATGCCTGTATACCGGCCGGACCCTTATGCCGAGGGTTGAAGTCTCGCGCATGATGGTCTCCGCCAGCTTCGTTTCGGCAGCAGCGGGCGAGAGAACGCTCAGCATCACGGCAGGACGGTTCTTCTTCATCTGTATGTGCGTAAACCAGACGTCCAGCGCGCCCTGCGCAAACAATCTCTCCATAACATAGTCGTAAATCTGAGGATTCATGTCGTCGATATTCGTTTCCAGCAGCACCATATCCTCATGGGCATCATGCCCGGACGATTCCCCTATCCACAAGCGCATGACATTGGGATACTCCACGAAATTCATACTGCCCGCGCCGTAACCGACCTTCTCCAGGTTGAGATGGGGCCTGCTGAAATCGGCCAGAGTTGTCACAACAGCAGCGCCGGTAGGGGTTACCAGCTCTCTGCCCTGCATGGCTGCATGACAGGGTTGCACCACCGGCGCCTGCCGGCGGGCCAGAAGCTCCATAGTGGCAGGGGCGGGAAGAGGCAGCGCACCGTGGCGGCATTCGACAGAACCTTCGGATATAGGAAACGGCGAGGCGTAACACCGCTCGATCCCCATCAGGTCCAATCCGATTACAGCCCCGGCTATGTCTACGATGGAATCCACCGCGCCAATCTCATGGAAATGCACCAGCTCCAGCTTGGTACCATGGATACCGGCCTCCACCTCGCCCAGGTTGCGGAATATATCCAGCACCTTCTTCTTCAACTGATCATCAAGCCGGCTTCCTGCTATTAAATCAACGATATCGCTGTAGGAGCGGTCGGGCTGTTTTACGCCGTCATCGAGAATGACCCGGGCCCAGGTTGCCCTGAGGGCGCCTCTTTTGACCTTTTCGGCTATGATGCGGTATCCCTCCAGCGGCAGCTTTGCCAGATCTTTCTCAAGATCAGACCTGGAGAGGCCTGCATCCAGCAATGCCCCCAGTATCATATCGCCGCTGCAGCCGGCATAAAGATCGAAATATGCTGTATTTGCCATCGAAATCCTGATCCTTCCAGGCAGACTACTTGCTTAAACTTCCCATCCGGTAGCCTGCCAGGTCCAGTGTAACATGCTTATAACCGAGTTTATTCAGCGCCTCGACGGCTGCCTCCCGGTTGTCCTTTTTCATGAGTTTTTCAAATCCTTTCTGATCAACCTCAATCCTGGCTATGTTGCGGTGATGCCTCAACCTTACATGCTCGATCCCCAGTCCTTTGATAAAAGACTCGCCTGCCGACACCTGACGGATGATGTCATGTGTGATCGGTGTGCGGTGAGGTATCCTGGTGGCCAGGCAGGGATTAGCCGGCTTCTGCCAGTTCGGTAGTCCTTTTTTCCTGGCAAGAGACCTTATCTCCCGCTTGGTCAGAAAAGATTCCGCCAGCGGGCTGCGCACACCGAGCTCAGCTATGGCTACCAGGCCCGGTCGAAAATCGCTGAGATCATCGTAGTTGGTCCCATCGCACACGTACCTTATACGCTTATCCCGGGCAGTCTCATTCAATATACCAAGCATATTCAACTTGCAGTGATAGCAGCGGTCCTTATTGTTGACGGCGAAGTCCGGTATATCGAGCTGATTGAATTCTATCACCGTTAGCTTCAATTTGAGCGATGTTGCCAGTTTTTTAGCCACGTTGAATTCTTCCAGCTCCATCAGGGGGGATTTTGCCAGAACGATATGCACCTTGTCTTTAAGAATTTCGAAAGCAGTGACGGATAAAAACGTGCTGTCCACTCCTCCCGAATACGCTACAATAGCGGAGCCCATTCTATCTATAATGCTTTCCAGGTGACCGACTTTATCCGGTGTTTTGCTTTCAACACTCAATTTCCGTGGCGTCATCTGTTGATCAGTCCGGCAAGGTAGCCGGCGTTGAATCCTCCATCGATATTGACCACGGCGACGCCGGGCGCGCAGCTATTGAGCATGGTCAGCAGGGGCGCGATGCCTTTAAAATTAGCCCCGTAGCCGATGCTGGTGGGCACTGCAATGACGGGACAGGTCACCAGCCCGCCCAGCACCGCCGGCAGCACGCCATCCATACCGGCCACCGCCACGATCACCCTGGCGCTTCTGACCTGCTCCAAATGATCGAAAAGCCTGTGGATTCCGGCCACACCCACATCGAAGATGCGCTCGACCTTATTACCCATCATCTCTGCCGTGACAGCAGCCTCCTCGGCCACAGGTATATCAGCAGTGCCGCCTGTTACCACAGTTATGCCCGGTTTGCCCGCCCTCTTTGCTGTGCGGTCTATGATGATAGCCCGTGCATCTGCATTATATACGGCGTCAGGTAATCTCTTTTTCACCGACCTGAATGCATCCAGATCAACCCGTGTGATCAAGACCCTGCCGGAGTGCGCAGCCAACCGCTCCGCAATGCCAACCAGCTGCTCCCTGGTCTTGCCCGGCCCGAAGACTACCTCCGGGAAGCCTGTGCGCAGACTGCGGTGATGGTCCAGCTTGGCATGCACCATGTCCTCGTAAGGCAGGATGCTCAGCTGTTTGACGGCATCCTGCAGCGACAGCTCCCCCGCCCTGACCTGCTTTAACAGGTCCGTCAGCCAGCGCTGGCTGAACTTGTGCCCGGCGGATCTCTTATTTCGGTTGACTTTTCTCATCAACTCCTCATATTGCGCGTTATGGTAAGTATAACTCAGCCGAAAGAGCAGCACAATACGGAGGCCGAAGCTGGAGCTAAACAATTTATACAAAAAAGTTGTTTTTTGTAACACGGTGGATTAAAATGACGGCGTCCGCCGCCTTTCAGGCCATCCGGCCGGGCGGACAAAGGGGGGTGAAAATGAGTATACCAAAGCTGAGCGACGAGAAATTCAGAGAAGTCATAGCCAGATACGAGAAGAAAACCCCTAAATCCAAGAAACTCAACGAGGAATCCCGCAAGTTCATAGTCCCCATGGGCGCGCCCGCCTACATGATCTGGCACAGGCCGTATCCTCTTTTCATAGACAACGCCAAGGGATCGCGCCTTTACGATGTGGACGGCAACGAGTACATCGATATGTTCATCGACCAGGGCATCTCTTACATCGGGCACAAGGCACCCGCCATACGTAAAGCTATTGACAAAGCACTGGATAAATATGGTTTCCACCTGGAGATGTGCGAGGAGCTGGCCACCAGGTGGGCACAGAAGGTGATGCAGCATTACCCGTCCATCCAGAAAATAAAGATCGTCAACTCCGGCAACGAGGCCACCGAACTGGTCTGCCAGATCGCCAGGGCCTTTACGGGAAAAACCAAGATCATAAAGTTCGCCGGCCACCATCATGGCTGGAACGGCGTTCTGTCATACGATGCCCTGGCGGCCGGCTCAGGCACCCTCTTCACAGCAGGCATACCCAACAACCACTGGGAAAACCTGATCAACCTGCCTCCCAACGATATCGGCATCGTGGAGAAGGCGCTTAAGGAGAACAAGGACCAGGTTGCCGCCGTCGTGCTGGAACCGCTGGGCGCCTCGTCCGGCGGCACACCGCTCAACGAGGGCTTTCAGCAGCAGCTGCGCGACCTTACAACCAAATATAACGTCCTGCTGGTATTCGATGAGGTGGCCACCGGTTTCAGGGTGTCCATAGGCGGGGTACAGCAATTGCTGGGCATAAAGCCGGACCTAACCTGCCTGGGCAAACCGGTAGGCGGAGGCATTCCAGTCGGAGCAGTGGGCGGACGCGAGGACGTGATGTCGGTGGTGGGCGCGCTGGACCCCAGGGCCGAGCACTTCGGACCGCTCTTCCCCATGGGCTCGTTCTGCGCACATCCGCTGGCCATGGCGGCGGGCATAGCCTTCATCGAGGAGCTTGAGAAAGGCAATTATATACGTAATTCCATCGAGCGTGCCGCAGACCTGGCCAAACTGATCAACGAGGTGGCAGCCGAGCTCAAGATGGACGTCTCAGCCCACGCCATCTACAGCATCGTGCACTTCGGCCTGAACGGAAAGTTTGACATGAGCCAGGTACTGGAGGTCTTCGAGTTCGACCTGATGATCAGGCTGGGGCTGCTGCTGGGCAACCCGGGCGCGGTGGTGCTGCCCGGACATGTCTATATGTCGGGTGTAATGACCGAAAAGGACATACAGAAAAGCCGGCAGGCTTTTGAGACGGCATTCGGCATATATAAATAATAGATATAAATGTTGTTCATACAAGTATATTGACAGGGGATATGGAAATTGTATAATGCCTTGACCCACCCTTTTCTCAGCAGCTGCAAATAAGACGAAGGAGATGACAGGGATGACAGAAGAGACACAACAAGGCCAGGGCATACTCAGAAAAGAGCTTACATTACTACTGCTGGTTTTCCTCATGATAGGCCTGAATATCGGCGGCTCGCTGTTCACGCTGACCACGGTCGCCGCCGGCCTGACCGGCCCCTCCATTATCATTGCGCAGTTAATCTGCTCACTACCCGTATTTTTAGCCATAATACCTTATATGCTGATTACCTCCATCGCGCCCAAGTCGGCGGCCAGCTACCAGTACAGCAAGCTGGCCTCCTACCCCCTGGCGGTGGCGACCGTTATCGTGTTGCTGGTGGCCGTGCCGCTGGGCGGCCTGCCCCTCTTCGCCATCACGAATGCGCGTTTCCTCATGATGCTGTTCCCGGACGCCCCTGCAATGGTGCCGGGCCTGGGCATCTCCTGGGTGGTGCTGATCGCCATAATATCGATTACCATCTTCTATATCATCAACATCGTGGGCATCAAGCCCACCGCCTGGGTGCAGTTCGGCATGGTGTTCCTGCTGATCGTTGCCCTGCTGGCCTTCGTTTTCGGCGGTTTTCCGCAGATCGAGTGGTCCAACTTCTCGACCATGTTCACAGGTAACCTGAAGTTTCCCGGCATGCCTCCCACGTTGGGTTTGACCGTGGGATTGATCGCAGCAGCAGCCATCTGCTACACATTGATTGCCGGCGGCCTTTTCGGAATCGAGCTGGGCGACGAGGTCAAGAATGCCAGGGTCACGATACCCCGCGGGCTGTTCCTGGCAATGGTGGGAGTATTTCTGCTCACGTTCTTCGTCGAGCTTGTCGCAGTGGGCGTCATGCCCTGGGACCAGCTCGCCGCATCCAAGGACCTGGGCGCTGTCAGCAGGCAGATATTCGGCGCCAATTCATTCTGGTTCTTCTTTTTCATCATCGGCGGCGCGGTAATGGCCTGCATCTCCACTCTGCACGCGCTGATGACCGTCTCCGGCCGTTACGTCATGGTCTATGCCCAGGACGGCTTTTTCCCCAAATTTTTAGCCGATATCAACAAGCGCTGGGGCACACCCCACTGGGGATTGACTCTGCCATGGGCGCTGACCGTGATCACGCTGCTGCTGGCAGGCGAGAGCCTGGCCATCTACGGCGCAATGCTCAACTTCGGCATGCTGTGGATGGTGACACTGGTATTGATAACAGTATCGAGACTGCATAAGACCCACCCCAACGAGGTTAAATTGTCTCAATATAAATTCAAGCCGGGGCTGGTATCCTTCACAGCCATCACCGCTGCAGTCCTGAACGTCATCTTCATGCTACTGCTGATCGTATTCTTACTGATGCAGAAGGTTTACTGGCCTATCATACTGTTCGTCCTTGCCATCGTCGTAGGACTTGCGCTCTACTACATCCAGAAAGCGAGAGGAAAGATCAAGCCGGCCAGCCTGCTGTAGCCCGGCCTGATCAGGAGAAGCCGCTAAGTCATGCCCGGAATTGAGCGTATTGCCGTCATCGGGGCGGGCGTAATGGGCCCGGGTATCGCCATATCCTTCGCCCGCCACGGCTTTCATGTTGCGCTGGCCGATATAGATCCGGCCGCGCTTGAGCGCGCCTCAAACAGCATCGATTCCATGGCGCGTCTGTTCGACGGCACTCGCGTTGCAGGCAGGAGCAGCCGCAAAGATATCGCAAAGGGTATCAGCCTGACGTCATCGTTAGAGGAGGCTGCGGGCAAGGCCGACTTCATTATCGAGGCCGTGAAGGAGGAGCTGACCGTTAAAAGCAGCGTATTCGCCGACCTGGAGAAGATCTGCCAGCCGCACACGATTCTGGCCAGCAACTCCTCGACTCTTTCCATCGACAGCATTGCTGATAAGGTCTCAATCAAGAAAAGGACCATACTAACGCATTTCATCAATCCACCCGAGGTAATGCCGATAGTAGAGGTAGCGCGCGGCAGCGCCACCTCCGATAAAACGTTCAAAGACACCATTGACCTGATGCAGCAAATCGGCAAGAGCGCCATTATCTGCGACAAGGTTGTGCCCGGCTATCTGGTCAACTCATTCAACATGGCCATCATGGCCGCGGCGCTGGACTTCCTGGGACGCGGGGTAGCCACACTGGAGGAGATAGACCATGCCTTCACACAGGGCCTGGGGCCGCGCCTGTCGGTTATGGGGCCTTTCAAGACCATGGACCTGATCGGTCTGGACCTGATCTGGCAGGCGATACTGAACTTCGACCCCAACGCGCACAGCGACCCGCGCGCCGCCCATCTGCGCGAGCTGGTGCAGGCCGGCCATTTCGGCATGAAGACAGGCAGTGGATTTTATGATTACGGCGGTTGCAGCCGTGACGAAACCATGCAGGAGATCGACCGTCAACTGCTGGAGATAGTGACAAACCGTCCCCCGGGGACGAAAGGAGGTACTCTAACCCATGGGATTTAATAAGATTTTAGTGGTAGGCGGCGGGGCCATCGGCGGCATCACAGCAGCACTGCTGACCAAGCAGGGCTTGAATGTGATTGTGCTGGACGCCGATAAAGAGCACGTCAAACGTATGAACAGCGGCCTGGAGATCAGCGGCTTCAGAGAACTGACTGTGCCTGTGAAGACCATGCTGCCCGGCGATTTTGTGGACAAGAAAAATGCCGGCTGGGCCGATATCGTCCTGCTGGCAGTCAAGGGGCTGCACACTGAAAATGCGCTTAAATACGTATTGCCCGTGATGTCCAAGGCCGCACCCGTGGTCTCACTGCAGAACGGCATCAACGAGGAGACCATCTCCAAAATAGTGGGCGTCGAGCGCACAATCGCCTGCAGCATCACCTGGGGCAGCACCAATAAGGGCCCGGGCCAGCTGATGCAGACCACGGACGGTGGATTCATCATCGGACAATGGCCCACAGGCAAGAGCAAAATAGTGGAAGATACGGCTGCTCTGCTTTCCAAGGCCTTCACTACCGAGGTTTCGGACAACATCATCGGGGACCGCTGGACCAAGCTGCTTATCACCGTTTCACTGACCGGCGTAGGCACAACGGCGGGACTGACATACGGAGGCGTTATCGAAAACGAGACAGCACGCAAGGTGGCGCTGACCGTGATAACGGAGACCTACGACGTCGGCATCAAGGCGGGCGTTAAATTCGCCGACCTGATGGGCGTCTCTCCCTCCGTGGTCCTGGCGCGCAATAAGGAGGACTTCGAGAAGGCTTCCAAACTGATGGAGATCGGATTCGCCAACCATAAGGCCACCAAGCCCTCCATGTGGCAGGATATCGAAAAGGGGCGCAAGACCGAGGTCGATTTCGTCAACGGCTATGTAGTCAGAAAAGGTAAAGAGGTCGGACTGAAAACACCGGCCAACGAGATGGTGACCAGAGTGATCAAGGATATAGAGGAGGGTAAAAGAAAACCTGAACCGGCCAACTTGAGAGAATTCGATAGCATAATTGCGTATTTAAAATAACAATTTTCACACAAAGGAGGTACCACGACTCATGGCAAAGAAACTAATCATCCAGGTAGCACCATTCGGCTCCAATACCCTGCATGAAAAAACGCCAAATTTACCCAATCTCGGCAAAAGAACGCCTTATCTGCCGATAACGCCCGAAGAGGTCGCGGAGGAGGCATACCGCTCGTATAACGCCGGCGCCACGCTCTGCCACATCCACGCCAGGGATCCCATACATATGCTGGCAACACCCGATATCAAGGTCTGGGGCGATGTTGTCGCGCGTATCCGCGAGAAGTGCCCGATCGTGATCGAAGCGGGAGGAGGGATCGGCGCCTGGGTGGACACGACTACCTGGCAGATCATCCCGGCTTCCGAAGAGCAGAAGCTGAAACTGCTGGATATCAAGCCCGAGCCGGATATGCTGACATTAAACATGGGCACCTTCGATATGTCCATCGGCAAGTACGGCTTTTCCACTTTCAGCAATACGCCTCCCTTCCAGAGGAAAATCATCAAGGGTATCCTGGAGAGGGGCTGGGGCATGGAGCTGGAGATATGGGATGTCAGCCACCTGTACAACACTATGGCCCTGTGCGAAGAGGGTGTTTTCGACAAGAACATGCCGTTCCACATCGATTATCCGCTGGGCGTTGCCGGCGGCCAGCCAGCCACAGCAAAGCAACTCATGTATATCTCGGAAGAGGGCAGGAGGATGTTCCCCAATGCCAAGTGGCAGGCGCTGGGAATCGGCAAGGACGAGTTCCCCATGATTACCCTGGCCATGCTGCTGGGCGCCGACAGCGTTCGTGTCGGCCTCGAGGACAACATCTATATCTCCCACGGCGAGCTTGCCAAGTCCAACGCCGAATTGGTTGAGAAGGCGGTCAGGATAGCACGGGAGCTGGATTTCGAAATCGCCACGGTGGAAGAAGCCAGGGAACTGCTTCACCTGAAAAAGAAATAACGTCTATCCAAAAAATTAAGTATAGATTGGAGGAGCAGGATGGATAATCAGCCTGCGGCAAAACGGTATCAGCTATCGTCAGCTTCCCGGATGTATATATTCGTCCTGCTCTTCCTGCTTTACTTCTTCGACTACGTGGACCGCACCGTGGTCACCTCACTCTTTCCCTTTATACAGAGGGACTGGGGCATATCGGACGCCGAGTGCGGCATGCTGGTCTCCGCAGTCTACTGGTCTATCCTCATTTTCACCTTCCCCGTATCCATACTGGTCGACCGCTGGAGCCGCAAGAAGACTATCGGATTGATGGGCGTGTTCTGGAGCCTGGCCACGGCGGCCTGTGCCTTTATGCCCAACTTCAAATCGCTCTTCGGCGCCAGGACCGCCATCGGCATAGGCGAGGCCGGCTATGCGCCGGGCGGATCGGCCATGATCTCGGGCATCTATCCCGAGGAGAAGCGCGCCCGCATGTTAGGCATCTGGAATGCCTCCATACCATTGGGAAGCGCCGTGGGCATCGCGCTAGGCGGGATTATCGCCAAATCTTTGGGATGGCAGCATGCATTCGGCCTGGTGGCCATACCCGGACTGATCGTGGCCATCATGTTTTTCTTCGTCAAAGACTACAAGACCGTAGAGCTGGTCAAAACAGTGGACGAAGGTGCAAGCAAGAAAAAAATGAACTTCAGTGATATCAGCAGGGAGTTCCTGCGAACTCCCAGCCTGTGGTTCACTTACCTCGGATTCGCCGCTGTCGTATTCGTGACCACCTCCATCATCACCTGGCTGCCGACCTATTTCTACCGCATAGGAGGTATAGCCGAGGACCAGGCCGGCCTGCGCGCCAGCGCAATTATGGCCCTTGCAATCGTGGGGGCGCCTCTGGGCGGCTTTCTGGCCGACATGTGGTATAAAAAAGACCTGCGGGCGCGGCTGCTTTTCTCGGCCATATCCATCCTGATCACTGCCGTCTTCGTCTACCTCTCGTTTTCATTGCTCGAGGGTTTGGGACAGTATCTTATGCTGCTGCTGGTGGGCATAGCCATCACCAGCTTCATACCGGCCGCGCTGGCCGTCTGCCAGGACGTGGTACACGCCGGGCTGCGCGCCACTTCCGTCGCCCTGGCGGTTGTCATCCAGCACCTTTTGGGCTCATCGCTTGGCCCCATAGTAACAGGGGCCTTTTCCGATGCCTATGGCATACATACAGCCATGACCTTTTTGCCGATTTATCTCGTCGTTGCCGCAGCTCTCTTCTTCGCCGGCTCTTTCTTCTACAAGAAAGACTATGCCAAGGTCGAAAAAATTGAGCTGCAGATGGAACCCTGATATCACCACCGATGTGCACGGCCTCATCTATCTGATTCTATAGAAAATTGCAATTTTCTATAGAATTCTATACCATATATCTTCGTACGTTCTATAGCTGCGCAGAGAGCCCCCTTGATGAAGAAAGCAGACCTTATCAGCATAAGTGAAGCCAGCCAGATACTGGGTGTCAACGAAGCAACGCTGCGTCAGTGGACGGATGAGGGCAAGCTCAGCGCGTTCGTGACTCCGGGTGGACACAGACGTTACTCGAAATCCGACCTGAAGAAGCTCACACGTTCCGGACAGAAAGCGCTGGGCATCAGGGACCTGGTCAGCGAGCTGGAAGACACCACACCCCGTCACAGGGAGATAGCGCGCGGCTTCTTCGACAGGTCTCCGCAGACTATAAAGCCGTGCAGGGAGCACCAGATGAAGCTGGCTGAGCTGGGCCGCCGTCTGCTCAACCTCACAGCAAGATATATCAGCGAGCCTGCCAGAAGAGAGGAATCCCTCTCCACTGCCCGCGATACGGGAAGGAGCTTCGGCCGTCTGCTGGCCGAGATGGGAATGCCCCTGACTGAAGCCACGGAGGCCTTCCTCATGCACCGTGAGCTGATCATGCAGGCGGCAGCCGGCCTGGTTGGCAAGCGCGAGGCGCGCGGAGGCCGCATCGCTGAGGCCATACCGCTTGCCAACCATTTGATCGATGTGACTCTTATCGCCATGATTGACGAACACCAGAAGTATACCAATGGAGCGGGAAGGACATGATATCCATATCGCGTCTGCTCTGCGGGACGATTAGTCCCGGCGACAGCCTTCGCTACAGCGAGCCGGGGAAGGCCAGGGTGGAGCCGGGGCCGGTGGTGGTCTGGAATTGCACCCGCCAGTGCAACCTCAACTGTATACACTGCTATGCCGGATCCAGCAGCCGTGCCGAACCGTCCTCCATGAATACAAAGCAGGGCTTGCAATTTATCGACGATCTCGCTGATTTCAACGTGCCGGTCATACTCTTTTCCGGCGGCGAACCCCTGCTGAGAGAAGATCTGTTCGAGCTGGCGCAACATGCTGCGGGCCTCGGTATGCGCATCGCCCTGTCTACCAACGGTACGCTGATAGATGCGCAAACAGCGGATAAAATCGCAGAAACGGGTTTTGCAGAGGTCGGCATCAGCCTGGACGGCACAAGCTCAACCAACGACCGCTTCCGCGGCAAAGACGGCGCCTATCAGGAAGCGCTGGAAGGCATCCGAGCCTGCGTGGCCAGGGACATCAGGGTATCCCTGCGACTGACCATGACCAGATACAACCATACCCAGATACC
>JBAZLT010000016.1:0-13567 GCA_041650115.1 Dehalococcoidia bacterium
GGGCGGCGAATACTTTTGCTACGTGGGCTACGTGCATGCCGGCGTGGAGAAGCCGGTGGCGGATAACGCCCGCAAGTTCATCGACAACGTCGCCAGACTCGGCAACGAGATCATTTTCCTGCATGATGACTGCTATGCCATGGTGGATGCCAAGGTCAAAGACTACGGCATCAAGGTGCCTTTTAAATATATGCATATCCTGGAATACATGCGCAACTACCTGCGCGACAATAAAAGCAGGATCACAAAGCTTGGTATAAAAGCCGCCTACCAGCGGCCCTGCGCCTCGCGCTACACGCCCGCCAAGGATGTTTTTGTGGACGAGATCTTCGATCTTATCGGTGTGCAGCGTCCCAAACGTGAATATGAGCGGGAGAAAGCTTTATGCTGCACCGGCGCCTTCGTAAAGGTCTATCCGCAGCTGGCGGCCGAGGTGCAGGCTAAAAATGTGGATGATGCCATCAAATGCGGGGCGGATGTGCTGGTTACGCTCTGCCCGATGTGCGATCGTTTGCTCAGGCGACCTACCACCGAGCGCGGCCTGCGCAAGGTATTCATAACCGACCTGGTACGCATGGCGCTGGGCGAGAAAGCCCTCCCGGCATAGTGATAAGTATTGTCATTGCGAGAAGCGCAGCGACGAAGCAATCTTGTACGTGCTTGCAGGAACACAAGATCGCCACGCTTCGCTCGCGATGACGAGAAGATGAAATACCTGTCCCAGTAACTATTTCTGCATCGCGGCGATCTTCGCCTTGACCTTCTCGAATTCCTCCTCCGTCATTTTATACTTGCTGAACGGCAGGAAGCTTAGCAGTATCATGGCCGCAGGGAAGAGGCAGAAGATGATGCGCACACCCGTAGCTACGCTTTCGGGTTGGGCCCCCTCGGTTACGAAACCTGAGAGGGCGAGCGCGAAGCCCACTATAGGCGGGCCCACCGAGTAGGCGATTTTCTGTCCGGCCGACCACATTCCGGAGAAGATGCCCTCACGTCGCATTCCCGACTGCAGCTGGTCGTATTCCACCGTATCGGGCAGCATGGAGAAGGGGAAAAGCTGGAAGCTCGAGAAGCCTATGCCGGCCACGAATACCTGCGCATAGAACATCATCAGCTGGGATGAGCTGGTGAAGAACAGCGAGCCCATGGAGAGGGTGAATATGGCCAGGCCGATGTAATACGACTTGATCTTGCCCAGCCTTTTGCCTATGGCCAGCCAGACCGGGATAAAAATGACTCCGGTGACCATGAAGATGGGGAAGGCGATGTTCATGGCAGTCTCGGGCAGTGTCATGGCATACTTCACGTAGTAGACGAACCCGGCCATCATCACGCCGATGGCCAGCGCCTGCAGGAAGTAGCTCGTCATCAGCACCACAAAGGGATAGTTGCGGGCGGCAATTTTGATCTGTTCTTTGATGGGAGGCGCCTCTTTATGCGGGGGCAGTGAGCGTGCCTTGCGCGTGCCGAAAAAACACCACAGACAGGAGACTATTATGGCCAGGCCGAAGATTCCGCCCATAAAGCGGAAGCCGTCCGCTCCACCCCCGCCTGCACTCACCAATGTCAGGGTCAGCCCGCCGGCCAGCAGCGCGCCGATGGAGGCGAAGGTCATGCGGAAGGACACGATGGAAAGCCGCTCGTTATAGTCATCCGACATCTCGGGCACCATGCTGGCATAGGGCACGTTGATCACCGTGAAAGCCGTGCAGGCCAGCGCGAACAGCAGCGATGTTTGCAGCGCGTTGGCAAACTCCATCTGAAAGCCCGGTGCAAGGAAAAGGATGAAAAACGAGAGCCCGAAGGGGATCGCGCCGTAAAGCAGGTATACCCGCCTTCTGCCGAAACGCGAATGCGTGACATCCGAGATCGCGCCCATGAGGGGATCGGATATCACGTCCCACAGCTTGGGGAAAAGCAACATCGTGCCGGCCAGCGCCGGGTTAACTCCCACCACATTGGTCAGGAAGAAAAGCAGGTACATCCCCGTGGTTACTATGAAGATGTTGCTGCCGATATCGCCGATGCCGAAGCTCAGCTTTATGCCGAGCGAGAGCCTGGAACTCGACGACCGTGCCTCCAATGCATATCCCATAGTCCCCTCCTTTTAGCCTCAGTATTGAATAGTCGTGATACCGTTGGCAGTCAATAAACGCGCCTGTCTATAATAGTCTTCCCGTCTTTGGGGATGCTGCCTTGCGGCATTACCTCGAGAGAGTCGAACCTTACCTTGCAGGCATTCTGGAATTCCTTTTTCAGCGATTCTTCCCAGGCGCCCCGGTCCGCGGGCTCCGATTTTAGCTCCACCTGCAGCAACATCTCATCCCTGTCGGCCGGGCGGTTGACCAGTATCCTGTAACGCGCTATCTCCGCGAATTTCGAGATGACCTCGTCGGTCTGCCTGGGATGCACGAACATAGCGCGTACACGCACGGCATCGCCGCTCCTGCCCATGATCTTGGGCAGGCGTGGTGTGGTCCGGCCGCATGCGCAGGGCTCGGTCACGAGCATCGAGAGGTCACCCGTCCCGAACCGGACCAAAGGGTACACCTCGTCGAAGGGGGTTACCACCACTTCACCGACCTCGCCGGGAGGCAGGTCGCGACCTGTAGCGGGATCGACGACTTCCACTATCACATCCGTGTTGACGTGCATGCCCGTCAGCTTCTCGCAGGAGCCTGCGATAGGTCCTATGTCGGCGGTCAGGTAGTTGTCGCCGCCCACACAGGTTATGCCGTATTTCTCAGTGAACATCTTCCTGAGGGGATCGCCTCCCATTTCGCCGAAGACCTGCGCGTATTTCAGGTTGAAGTCCTTTTTAATGTCGTAGCCCATCTCCTCCGCCCTTTTGATGATGGCAGCCAGAAAGGACGGGGTGCCCACGAAATAAGAAACCTTGAGATCGCGCATTATCTGCACCAGCAGGTCGGTATTGCCCGTCCCTGCCGGGAAGACGGTGAAGCCCATCGCCCTCAGCAGGCGGTCGATTAACAGGCCGGCCGGCGTTATATGGTAGGACCAGGAGTTGACGGCTATCTGTCCCTTACCCATATCGGGAGGCAGTGTGCCCTGCTTCAACTTCCTCTGTGGATCGTAGATTGGGCCTGGAGACTGGTAAATGTGGTCGATCTCGGCGAGAGGCACAGCCAGATAGCCCCCGAAGGGCGGCATCTCCTTCTGCAGCTTGATCAGGTCGTCCTTGCGCAGCACCGGAATTTTCTGTAGGTCGGCCGCGGTCTTGATTTCTCCCGGTTTAACACCGGCCCCGTCCATGCGCAGCTTGAAGCCCGGCGCCTTTTCATAGGCATAGGCGATTAGACTTTGCAGCTTGCGGGACATTTTCTTGTCCCTTTCGTGCACGGGCAACCGCTCAAGTGATTTATCGTGAGGAAACAGGTCCTCTTTCTGCGCCATGGTCAGGGCCTCCCGAGTATTTTGGAGGCATTATAACACAGCCTTATCCGACGCCCGGTTAAAGCAACCTGCCACGGCGAACCAGAGGATGCAGATCGAAAATAATCTTTTCTATTTAGCCCGCTTTTTATTGATCTTGATGAAATCATCGATAGTGAAAGCCGTCATTGTTTCCGTGTGGGCGACGCCTTTGCCCGTAAGGTTCACAGCAGCCTTCAGCAGGGTCTCGTCGTTTTTCGCCTCGAAGATATTGACGAAATCGCATCGGCCCAGCGTTATATACTGTCCCAGCACCTTCACTCCCATGGCCTCGAGCGCTTTGTTATTGGCTTTGATCTTGGCGGGGGTCATCCTGACCGTCTTTTTCCCCACCTCATTCAGACGAGTCAATGTGATGTAAACCGGCATATCAACCTCCTTAGCATAAATATTTATCCACTCCCTCGGGCAGACGATACTCAAGCAGCGCTATGTTATATTATCCCTCTTGTTGTAGGAAATTCTCAAACGAAAATATGCCGGCTTGCAGTTACGGGTGAGAAAACCGCGACAGCACTCTCTCTGTTGCGGAGCGCGGCAGAAACCTGGGCAGCATCACTGCCGTTTTGAGATGGTTGGGGAAGAGGTATTCCTTGCGCTCCGATTTCAAAGCGTTCAGTATGTGCCTGGCCGCCTCGTCCAGTGTCATCGTGAGCGAGTGGGGGATTCCCGCATGCTTGTTTCTCTCCGTGACGACGAATCCGGGACATATGGTCAACACCCTGATATTGAACTGCTTGAGCTCGATACGGGCGGTATCCAGAAACATGCGGCAGGCCGCTTTGGCGGCCGAGTACTGGCCCTGCGAGGGAAGCCCCAGGAATCCGGCCAGCGAGTTGGTGTTGGCTATTATCCCACCGTGGGCCTGCGTTTTCATCTGCTGGACTACAGGACAGAAGAAATTCACCATGGTGTCGTAGTTGATGCGCATATTCTGCTTGATGTCTGCGGGCAATGCCTGCGCGATATTGAGCGAGGGGCCGGCGCCGATATTGAGCAGCGCGATGTCGATGCGTCCGAACCTCTGCACGACCTGGCGGACGGCGTCTGAGGCCTAGGGCATCTCCTGTTATCTCCAGAGCCTCGCTGCCGTTTTGACCAATAGTCACTGCAACATCGGAGAGCAGTTCTTTTCTGCGTGCAAATATAGCTATGCGGTTATGCCCTCGGCTCAGCGCCAGCGCGACCGCCTTGCCGATGCCGGAAGAGGCCCCCGTTATCAATATAACCCGGTCTTTCAATTCCATATTTAAAACTCCCTTCTCATAATCAGCCTGACATATTTCTTGATTGACACAAACTTAAAGCCTGCTTCAAACTGTGAAATTCCACTTGTTGCGGACGGACCTCAGGGACGATTTGCTGTTATCAGGCCGCTGCCGCGCTGCTCATTGCCGGCGATCAGCGAAACATCATTGAAGCCGGCTTTGCGTATGACCGCAATCATCTCGCTAACCGTATATGTACCCAGCCAGAGGTTGAAGAGGGATGCGGGCAGGGGACCCGATTTGTCGTTGTTCAGCAGGAAATCGTGTACGATCAGCAGGCCGTTGCGTTTCAGAGCCTTCTTAGCCTGCTTCAGCCTGGTATCCGCATGACTGCCCGGGCCGTGCAATATGTTGGACATCAACAGGCAGTCATAGCCCGAGCCGAATTCGTCTTTGCTCCAGTCGCCGGCCTGGACTTTAACCTGCCTGCCCATACCAAAGCGGCTGATCACCTGCCTGGCGATGACCAGCGTCTCGGGCAGGTCCCATACAACGGCCTTGAGATGGGGGAAACGCTGGCATAATGCGATGCTGTACGTGCCGGGCCCGCCCGCTACATCGAGCAAAAGCTTTCTGCCGCTCAAGTCGAGCTCCCCGGCCATCCATTGAGCCGGACCGTTGGACGCGATGCCGTGCATGGCCCATATCCAGTTGTCGAATATATGCTGCTTGAAATGGTCCGGCGGCTCCGGCGCTGCATCGCGTTTACCCGTGCGCACGACTTCGGGCAGGCCGGTGGTGGCCCACCACAGTATCTCGTTGTGATCGATGGTGCCGCCGATGAAGCGTGGACTGTCCGGCAGAAGCACGTCCGCTCCCAGCTTAGTCAACGAGAAACGTTCGTCCTTGCGCTTCAATACGCCCAGCGCGCAGCAGACGGTCAGCAGCTTTTCGGTCATCTTCGGGTCCGTGCCGCACATGCCTGCGACTTCAGCTGCCTGTCGCGGCCTGGCCAGCGCCTTGAAGAAGCCAAGCTGGTGCGCTGCCATCAGTGCGCGTGACGAGCGGAATTGCCAGTTCAGCTCCAGCAACGCTGCCGCCTGTTCCAGATTATCGATTTCGAACAGGTCTATCCGATCTCTTTTCTGCCTCTTCATCGTTAAACGAGTATGCCCAATTGACAAGCACCTGTCAACGCCTGACGCTTGCGCCAGAGCGTGAATTATATTATCGCTGCCGTGTACCGGTGGTCGCCGTTCTTTTGCTGGCCATGTATTGGAACAGCCCACGGAAAACGGTGCAGGCCAGGCGAGTGGTAATGCGCGGTATGAAGACGACCTTCTTTTTGCCCAGGGCCTTCCAGGACATCACCGCCACTTTTTCTGCGGGCGACCACAGGAAAGCAGGTATGCTGGAAAAATCCACGTTTTTAAACTCTTCCACCGAATGGAAGCCGGTGCGGGTGAAGCCAGGGCAGAGCGCCTGCACCTTTATCCCGGCGTCTTTGACCTCGATCTGAAGGGTCTCGGAGAATGAGATCAGGAAAGACTTGGTGGCGTTGTATATCACGTTGCCCGATACCGGCAGGAAGGGGCCCGCCGAGGCAACATTGACGAGGGCGCCCTCCCTGCGCGCAAGCATGCCGGGCAGCGCAGCTTTAACCAGCCGCACCGGTGCGGTAACGTGCAGGTCGATCATTTTAAGCGACTTGGCCAGGTCGACCTCAGCGAACGTGCCGAGTGTGCCGAAGCCGGCGTTGTTGATCAGCACAGACAGGTTCTCCGTGTCGCGGATCTTTTCTTCGACCGTGTGGATATCCGTTTCACTGCAAAGGTCGCACTGCATCGCTGATACCGAGACGCCGTATTCCTTTTCTATCTCACCCGCTATGGCCTCCAGCCTGTCTTTGCGCCTGGCGATGATGATCAGATCATATCCCAGTGAAGCCAGCAGGCGGGCGTAGGCTTCGCCGATTCCCGACGAAGCCCCGGTCACGATTGCCGATTTCATTAATCTGTTGCCCATATGTCACCTCTCAGATAAAACGAACCCTGCAGGAACTCAGTCCCGCAGGGTTTAATCACGACTGCTGCATATGCCCGGCTGCGCCACAATATGTCGCCGCCTGCTCCAAGTAGTTGCAAGATTATAGGATCTTGCGGGGTACTATTGTCAATTATACATTCAGGGATGGTCGTATTCCCCATTCATATTGACATATTGCCGTGTGCATGATAATTTAGGTGAAATAAATATACGAACTCTTCGAGCCGGATAACTAAACCGAAGAGGCATTGTTTACCCGGCCGGTGGCGTGAGCCCGAGGGTGTCGCTGGAAACGGCGGCGCCTCCCAAGTTTGGAAAGGAGAGTAGAAACTGTTCCGGATTATTTTTAGCTGGAATAGATATCCAGCGCCCATTGTCTATATTCCTTTCAGCACATTTCGTATGTCTTTGCGCATATCTGCGCGCTGGCCTGTTGCGCCCGTCTCTCTCGCGGTAACACTTGCTCATAGTTGGTTCCATGTCGTCTGGTTCAGTAATAAACAGAAGGAGTGCAACGTTCTATGAAGACGTTTGATGTGGTAAGCCCTATGACCGGTTTGAAGGTTGCCTCATACCCGCTGATGGATGCGAAGGATGTCGATGCCGCGGTGGCAGTTGCCCGGGGCAAGCTGGCCGCGTGGTCGAGTACCGTGGTAAAGGACAGGGCGAAGATACTGGCGCGCGCGGCTGATATCCTGGCCAATAATGCTCTTTATTATGCTGAAAGGGTTTCCGATGAGAACGGTAAGACCAGGTTCGATGCGCTGATGGCCGATGTTTACCCTTCCTGCGACATAATGCATTACTATGCACAGAATGCAGCCAGGTTTCTGGCGCCTGTCAGGGTCAAGGGCAATCCCATGCTGCCGGGCCGCAGAATGTACTATGTCTTCGAGCCCAGAGGCGTGGTTGCAGTTATATCTCCCTGGAATTATCCCTTCGGCTTATGCGTGGGCCCGGTGATCTCCGCCGTAGCTGCGGGCAATACGGTCGTTTTGAAGCCGTCCAGTCAGACTACCACCAGCGGTATGATGGTGAAGCGGATACTGGAGAAGGCCGGCCTGCCGGAGGGTGTGGTCAACGTTGTCACAGGCAACGGGTCGATCACCGGGGAGGCCTTGATAGAGAGCCCCGGCATCGACATGTTTTTCTTCACAGGCTCCACTGAGATCGGTCGTCGCGTTAATATCAAGGCGGCCGAGAGGCTGGTGCCCGCCATCATGGAGCTCGGTGGAAAAGATGTGGCCATAGTGACCAAAAACGCCGACCTGGATAAAGCGGCTAACGCCATCAGCTGGGGCGCCTTCACCAACTGCGGACAAACCTGCATCGGAATGGAGATATGTCTGGTGGAACGGCCGGTTTACACTGCCTTCGTGGACAAGCTTATGACCATTATGAAGGATATTAAGTCCGGCACCGGAGCAGGCGAGGTAGGCAGCATGACCATGGAATCACAGTATAAAGTGGTGCAGGGGCAGGCTGAAGACGCCGTTTCCAAAGGAGCGAAGCTCCTGCCCGAGGGCGTCTTTGACTGCAAACTGGACGGTATGTGCTACCCGCCGGTGGTCCTTACTGAGGTAAGGGAAGATATGAGAGTTATGCAGGAGGAGACCTTCGGACCGCTGCTGCCTGTTATGCCTTATGACAGTATCGATGATGCGATCAGAATAGCCAACAGCACGAATTACGGTCTGTCCGGCGCTGTATTTACAAAGGACATGGAGGAAGGCCGAAGAATTGCCGGCAGGATCAGGACCGGCTCGGTAAATATCAACGACGCATTGATAACCTATGCCGTACCGGGACTGCCCTTCGGCGGCGTTAAGGAATCCGGCGTTGGCTGCTACCACAGTGAGATCGGCATTCGGGCGTTCGCCAATATCAAGTCCATCACCGAGTGCAAGGACGGCAGTAAAAAGGAGTTCTTTCAGTACCCGGCCATGGAGGGCGCCGAGCAGGGACTGCTGGATGCGCTGCGCTTCATGTACACGCAGGACACATCACAAAAGCTGAAGGCGCTTTTTAAAGTTATGCCGTTCCTGATGAAAATGCGGAGCGAGGGTAAGAAGCGGATTGGCTCTTAAGCTGAGTGTGATGTCATCATGCGGAATCAGAAAAAAATGGAGGGAGACAGTTAATGGAGCAATATAAACTTTTTATCGACGGCGAGTTTGTCGATGCCAGGAGTGGAAAAACTTTTGAGACGATCGATCCGGGCACCGGTGCGCCCATCGCCACCGTAGCTCAGGCGGGCAAGGAGGACGCCGAGGCCGCTATTGCGGCGGCGCGCAGGGCGTTCGATAAGGGTGAGTGGAGCAGGATGCCCGTTAAGGAGCGCATGGCCAAGGTCCAGGATTTTGCCGACCAGGTTGCACAGCAGGGCCTGCGCCTGGCCGCTACGGAGTCTATGGATGCGGGTCAGATTATATCGCTGGCCAAATTTATGCCGCTTATCTGTATTACCCATCTGCGCAATTTAAGCCTGGCAGCGGCCACCAAATTTCCCTGGGAGGAGGAGATACCCGTATCCGGCAATGCCTTCGCTCCCGGACGTGAGTTTATCCGCAGGGAGCCGATCGGTGTATGTGTTGGGATCGTGCCCTGGAACTACCCCATGTATATTGCAGTGTGGAAAATCACCCCCGCGCTGTGTATGGGCAATACCATAGTTATTAAACCGGCGTCGGTTACGCCATTGACCGCCTGCATACTGGCCGAGGCGGCCAAGGCGGCGGGAATCCCCGACGGTGTGATCAACGTCATCCCCGGCCCCGGCGGGGAGCTGGGCAAGATACTGTGTACCCATCCTAATGTGGACAAGGTCGCTCTGACCGGCAGCACGGAGGTCGGGCGTGAGATCATGAAGCTGGCCGCGGGCACCATAAAAAAGGTGTCGCTGGAGCTGGGCGGCAAATCGGCCAATATCATACTGGATGATGCCGATATCGACCTGGCGGTGGAGGGCGCCTGCTTCGGCACTTTCTTCCACCAGGGACAGGTATGTTCATCAGGCACGCGGCTGCTGGTGCATTCCAGGATATATGACCAGTTCCTGGACAAGATGAAAAAGAGGGCTGAAAAATTGCGCGTGGGCTATCAGATGGATCCCACGTCCCACATGGGCCCGCTGGTCAGCAAGGAGCAGATGGCCACCGTCGAGCGCTACGTTAAAATCGGCAAAGAGGAGGGCGCCGAGGTTGTCACGGGCGGCAAGCGTGTCGAAGTCGCGGGTTTGCCCGGAGGCAACTATTACGCCCCCACCATTTTTACGAAGGTAAAGAACAGTATGCGCATAGCGCAGGAGGAGATATTCGGCCCGGTCGTCAGCGTGATCAAGTTCGATAGCGATGAGGAGGCGCTGGCCATCGCCAACGACTCCATGTACGGTCTGGCCGGCGGTGTTTTCTCCTCCAATAATGCCAGAGCACAGCGACTGGCCGGGCAGGTCCGCACGGGCACGATGTGGATCAACAACTATCATATCTTCTCGGACTTCTGTCCCTTTGGAGGGTATAAACAGTCCGGCGTCGGCCGCGATTTCGGTATGGAATGTCTGCATGAATACACGCAGATCAAGCGTATCCACGTCAATTCCATGGCTCATAGCAGGACCAACATGTACTTCCAGCTGATATCGGACTATAAAAAAGTCGATGGATTCACCTACTCCGCCCCCACGACCGTGGTATCCGGCCATGGCGCCCTATCCTCGATCTATAAGGCGATCGTCGACCTGGGCTGCAAACGTGCGCTCATCCTGACCGATGCGGGAGTGAAGGCGGCCGGACTGGCCGACCTGGTCAAGAATATGCTGGCCGATTTCTGCGTCGGCATGTTCGACAAGATACCGGCCGACCCCGATCTGGAGGCGGTGGACGCCGCCACCGGGGCGGCGCGGGAGTTGAAGGCCGACTGCATCGTTAGCGTGGGCGGCGGCAGCGTAATGGATACCGCCAAAGGTGTTTGCGTCACGCTCAAGAACGGAGGCAAGGCTAATGATTACCTCAACTTCCTGGTGCTGACCGAGCCGCAGACGCCTCACATCGCCGTTCCCACCACGTCCGGCACCGGCAGCGAGGTTACCAGCGTGGCGGTGCTGACCAGCCATAAGGCCGGCCGCAAGCTGTTTATCGTGGATCCGAAGATCTCTCCCAATGTGGCTATACTCGATCCCGTCTTTACCCTGGGGCTGCCCAAATCCCTTACGGTGTCGACGGCTATGGACGCTCTGACCCACGCCGTAGAGGCTATGACCAGCACCATGTCCAACCTGATCTGCGACGGCATGGCGATGCAGGCCATCAGGCTGATCGGGGAAAACCTCCCGCTGGCCGTAGCGGACGGTAAGAACGAGAAGGCCAGGATTAATCTCCAGGTAGCTGCCACCATGGCGGGCTGGGCCTTCACCACAGCCCAGGTCGGGCTGGCGCACGGCATGGCACATACTATCGGCGCGCTTCATCACGTGCCGCACGGCGCGGCCTGCGGCATCGTGCTCCCCAAGGTGATGCGTTACAACGTGGAAACATCCGCCGACAAGCTGGCGCTGGTGGCGCATGCGCTGGGAGTCAACACCAGGGGCATGAGCCAAAAAGACGCCGCCCTGGCGGCGGCGGATGCCGTCGAAGCCCTCATGCAGAAGGTGGGGCATCCTATGAGACTGCGTGACGTGGGCGTCCCCGAGGAGAACCTTGCCATATGCGCCTTCCATGCCATAGCGGATACAGCCGTTATCTTCAACGGCCGCCCTGTCAGCGATCCCAACGATATAATTCAACTGTATACACAGGCTTTTTAACCGCCGTTACCTCCTATGTGAAGAGAGGGCGTCAGCTGGCGCCCTCTCTTCTGCATGCGGCATTCCTGTTGAGAGCGTGTCGTTTCAATGGTATATTGGAATACATAATTATTCGCAGCAACGTTAAGGAGAGAGGATAAGTGGCAGATCATAAAGACAAAGGCACGGCATCTGAACACTATATGCCTACCATGACCGGGGATTACAGCCGCATTTCCGATACGGCCAAGGCAGTTGATTTCAAGATAATGCCTGTAATCCTGGACTATATCAGGTCCATTGCGCCGCAGATAATCCGTATGGATGCCGGTTCGCCCTTCGTTATAGCTGATTACGGCGCTGCGGACGGAGTGAACTCGAGCGTCCTGTTTGAAAACATCATCGGGCAGATACGCGCCATCAACCCCTCGCTTAAAATCCGGCTGGTCTATAACGATATTGCCGCGCAGGACTACTTCGATCAATTCTGGGCCGGCTCGAGATTGAAGCAGATGGAGGGCGTGGAGGTGGAATATATACGGCGTTCCTTTTATAAGGCTATACATGAGATAAAAGGGAAGCTGAATCTGGGATTCTCCTCCACATCGCTGCACTGGCTGGATACGGAAGAAGTGGGCACGGATTTCTTTCAGCACCCGGCGCATATACAGGCCAACCAGCTGTCCGACAGGGACCGACGCAAGTTCGTCGATAAATGGAAGAAGGACTGGAGGACATTCTTGAAGGAGCGCGCCGTCGAGCTGGTCAAAGGGGGCGCACTTTTTATGGCAAACCTGACCAACCGGGGCGGCGACCGCTGGCCGGCCTCGGCGGGGTATAACAACCTGCGCGACATTTGCCATGACCTGTGCCGGGAAGGCAAAATCAGAGAGGAGGAGTGGACGGCTATATTTGTACCGGACTATTTCGCCACGCCGCAGGAGATGGAGTCCTTGCTGCAGGAGGACGGGCTGGCGAAGGTTTTCAGTCTTGGTTTCTTCGAGGAGATGACCGTACCCTGCGCCTATTATGCTCAATTCAAAGATAAGCTGAATGATGAACAGGCCAAAGCCAAACTGGCCGACACGCTGGCCCACGTGGTGCGGGCCTGGAGCGAGTCATCCATCAAAACAGGGCTTGCGGCCGGTGACAAACCGGAGATAGAAGAGATTTATCAGAGGCTGAGGGACAAGTTTTATCATAATCCCACGGGTCTGCCATACGAGTATTGCCTGACGGAGCTGAAAAAGAAGTGACGGTTATTTCCGGAAAATGGGAGATATTTTGAATGCAGGGACCGTTCAGAGTCTGTGATAAGGTCTATATGGTGGGCAGCTCCGATATCTCCGGCGGGATGGACTGCTGCGTATACCTGGTGGACACCGGAGAGCTGGTTCTGATCGACGCCGGGGCCGGCAGGAGCACTGACAGGCTGATCGACAATATCCAGGCGCTGGGATTCATGCCCGGGCAGCTCACCACGCTGATCATAACCCACGCGCATATCGACCATATCGGGTCGGCAGCCGACCTGCGCGACAGGTTTAATCTCCGTGTCATCGCGCATGAGGAGGATGCCGCAGCCATAGAATCCGGTAAAAAGGTGGGGGCCGAGCAATATGGTGTCCGCTACCGGCCCTGCCAGGTGGATGAAAAACTGGCCGGGCAGACAAATGAGCTTGAAATAGGGTCGGTAAAATTCGATTTTATGCATGTGCCCGGCCATACGCCGGGCAGCATGGTGGTGACGATGGAATCGGAAGGGAAAAAGGTGCTCTTCGGCCAGGATATACACGGTCCGTATATGCCCATGTGGGGAGGCGACCCTCAGTTGGCGATAGGATCTCTGGAGAAAATAATGCAGATCGAAGCGGATATGTTGTGTGAAGGCCACTACGGCGTGATCAGGCCGGCGGATGAGGTGAAGCAGTTCATCGGGGAATTCCTGGACGAGCTCAGGTTACGATAGCAGTGTGGGTAAATCTACTTTCTTTTAAATCTGATACAATGGTAGCCGGCAGTTCCTTTGCGCAGGTCTGATTTTTAAAGTTGTCCGGGTCGGTCCCATCGGTTCGTGGTG